>JANNEJ010000852.1:0-10924 GCA_031378585.1 Acidobacteriota bacterium
GGGTCACTGGCGGCGAGGCGGCGCAGAGCGCCGGCACGCGCGAGGAATTCGCGATCGAGTTCAAGACGCAGAGCACCTACACCGACCGTCGCACCGTCGTCTCGGGCCTCACGGTGCGCGTCCCCAACCGCGGGGGACGCAGCTTCACCGTGGTGGCCAAGGAAGGCACCGTGGGCGCCGACCAGTCGTCCGTGCTCATGACGGGCGACGTCGCCCTCACGGCCTCCGACGGCCTCGTCGCCAAGACCGACAACGCCAGCTACTCCGACGGCGAAGGGATCGTGCGGGCGCCTGGGCCCGTGTCGTTCACGCGCGGCGGCACCAAGGGCACGGGCGTCGGCTTCGTCTACGACAAACACCGCGACACGATCTGGATGCTCGACAAGTCGGTGGTGCACGTCGTGAGCGGCGCGGCCGGCGGCGACATGGACATCCGCTCCGGCGCCTTCGGCGAGGCGCGGCGCGAACGCTATCTTCGCCTCGAACGCGACGCGCATGTGACCCGGCCAGGACAGATCATCACCGCCGACGAAGTGATGGTCTACCTGCTGCCTGAGCGCGACGAGCCAGATTCGATCGAGCTGCGCGGCAACGGCGTCATCACGGGCGGGGAAGGCATGGGGGCGTTGCGTTCGATGCGGGCCCGCGACATCAATCTCGACTACGCCGACGACGGCCGCACGCTGCAGCATGCCACCCTGGCCGGACAGGCGAGCATCACGCTGGCCGCCGCGGCCGGAAGCGCCTCCGGCCAGCGCCTGGCGGCCGAGTGGGTGGACCTGTCGCTCGGGCCCGACGGCGCCATCACCAGCCTCGTCGCCAGAGAGCGGCTGCTGGTGACGTTGCCAGCCCAGAGCGGTGCGCCCGCCCGCACGATCCGGGCGGCTGAACTCACCGGAGACGGCGCAGCCGGCAGTGGGCTGACCGCCATGCGCTTCACCGGCGGCGTCGACTTTCGCGAGGGCGGTACGGCGCGGACCCCGCCCACGCGTCAGGCCACCTCATCGGTCCTGACGCTTGCCCTGGGCCCGAGCGGCGCGGCCGAGCGCGCAATATTTACGGGCGAGACACGGTTCGAAGACGGGTCGCTGCGGGCCACGGCCCCCGAGGCCCGATACTTCATGACTGGCGACCGGCTGGAGCTCGTCGGCCAGAACGGCGGCCCGCCGCCGAGCGTCACCGACACGGGTCTGCAGATTGACGCAAACGGCATCGTCATCGGGCTTGCCACAAGCGCCGTGACCGCGACGGGCGCGGTCTCGAGCGTGATGCAGCCGGCGGCGGCACGCAGCGGCTCCGGTACCGCCCGCACTCCGGCGCTGCTCGACGGCGGCCAGCCGCTCATTGCCGCCGCCGCCGCGCTCGAGTACGACAGCCAGGCCCGCCGCGCCATTTACTCCGGCCGCGCGCGCCTGTGGCAAGGCGACACCAACATCCGCGCCGAGCGCATCGTCCTCGATGAGGCCCGTGGGGATCTGTCCGCCTCGGGCGGTGTCACCTCCACCTTGGCGCTGCAGGCGCCGGCCGGCTCCGCCGTCACGAAGGGCACCATCGCGCGCGGCGACGAGATGGGATACGACGACGCGGCCCGTACCGTCACCTACACGAAGAACGCGCAGGTCAACGGGCCACAGGGCGAACTCACCGCCGACCGCATCGCGCTCGTGCTCGCCAGCCCCGAGCGCGCCCTCGAACGCATCGAAGGCTATGGGACGGTCGTGGCGCGCGTGGCGGCACGCGATGCCCGAGGCGGCCGGCTCACCTATCACGCCGCCGACGAGCGCTACGTCTTCACCGGTGAACCGGTGCGGTTCACCGAGGAATGCCGCGTCACGACTGGACGCACGTTGACCTTCTTCGGCACGGCCGGTAAGCTCATCGTCGACGGCAACCAGGCGACGCGCACCGTGACGAAAGGCGGCGGACAATGCGTGCCGCCGCCGAGGTGAGACGTCGTCCCGCCCCGAGCCCCGGGGCCCCAGCCCCGAGCCCCGCCCCCATGGCCACGCTGCGCACCGACGCTCTCACGAAGACTTACGGTGGCCGTACCGTGGTGCGCGGCGTCAGCCTCGACGTCAGCGCCGGCGAAGTCGTGGGGCTGCTCGGCCCAAACGGTGCCGGCAAGACCACGACCTTCTACATGACCGTTGGCTTGATCGCGCCTGACCGGGGCCGCGTGCTGCTTGACGAGCACGACGTGACCGACGACCCGATGTACGTGCGGGCACGGAAGGGCATTGGCTATCTGCCGCAGGAGCCGTCGATCTTTCGTGGGCTCACGGTTGAGCAGAACCTGCTCGCCATCCTCGAGACCTTGCCGCTCAGCCGCGCGGAGCGCCGCACCAGACTCGCCGAGCTGCTCGCCGAGCTCGGCTTGACCCACCTGGCCAAGTCCGCCGCCTACACGCTCTCGGGCGGGGAGCGGCGGCGCGCCGAGATCACGCGCGCCCTCGTGATGTCGCCCCGGTTCATCCTGCTCGATGAGCCGTTTGCCGGTATCGACCCAATCGCGGTCACCGACATCCAGCAGATCATTTTCCACCTGAAAGCGCGTGGCATAGGCGTGCTCATCACCGACCACAACGTCCGTGAAACGCTGCGGATCACCGACCGTGCCTACATCGTGAACGACGGGGCCATCTTCAAGGCCGGCACCCCGGCAGCACTGGCCTCGGACGCCGACGTCAGGCGGATATACCTCGGCCAGGACTTCCGACTGGACTGACCTCGCCCGAAACTTGTCATGATTCTTGCAAAGGGCTGCTAGAATCTCTCTCGGGCAAGGGTCCACCACCGGTTCGCCGGCACCGTTCATGGCCATCCATCAGAAGCTCCAAACCAGGCTCTCGCAGAAACTGATTCTGACGCCATCGCTCCAGCAGGCCATCAAGCTGCTGCCGATGTCGACGCTTGAGCTGGCCGACATGCTGAACCAGGAAGTCGTCGAGAACCCTCTGCTCGAGGAGATCCCGTCGGAAGACCTGCAGGCGAGCGAAGCGCAGCCCGCCACCGACAAGGCCGACGAACAGGATGCTCAGCGCCCCGAGGGCAAAGTCGACAACTGGGAAGACAACGACTACGAGTACTACTTCAGCGAGTACCTCGACGACGGCTACCGCTCGCGCGTGCCCACCGAGGTGAAGGAGCTCCCGCCGATAGAGAACACGCTCTCGACCGGCTCGTCGTTGACCGACCACCTGGAATGGCAGCTGTCGCTCAAGACCGACGACGCGATTGAACGGGCCGTCGGCACCGCCATCATCGGCAACCTCGACGATGACGGCTACCTCGTGGCCTCGGTCAGCGAGATCGCCCAGATGGGGCCCTGGCCCGTCGAGCGCGTGGAAGAAGCGCTGCGGCTCGTGCAGACCTTCGATCCCACCGGCGTGGCGGCGCGCGACCTGCAGGAGTCGCTCACGCTGCAACTGCGGCAACTCGGCCTCGACAGCACCCCGACCGAGCGCATCGTCGCCGAGCACCTCCGGCTGCTGCAGAACCATCAGATTCCCGAACTTGCGCGCAAGATGGGCATGAGCATCGAGGATCTGCGCGAGCACATCGAGGTCATCCGTCATCTCGACCCGAAGCCTGGTGCCCGCTACAACCAGCGCCAGCCAGAGTACGTGATGCCGGACGTGTACATCGTCAAGGTCGACGACCAGTACGTCGCCGTGCTGAACGACGATGGTCTGCCGCAGCTGCGCATCAGCTCGTCGTATAAGCGGCTGCTCGACAAAGACCAGGCCGACGCCGACACGCGGTCGTACGTGAAGGATCGCTTCAACGCGGCGCGCTGGCTGCTGAAGTCGGTGGAGCAGCGGCAGAAGACTATTCAGAAGGTCGCGACGAGCATCATCAACTTCCAGCGCGATTTCCTCGAACACGGCATCGAGCACCTGCGGCCGCTCGTGCTGCGCGACGTCGCCAACGACATCGGCATGCACGAGTCCACGGTGAGCCGCGTGGTCCCCAACAAGTACATGCACACCCCGCAGGGGGTGTTCGAGATGAAGTATTTCTTCCACAGCGGCATCAGCAGCTCGTTTGGCGAAGCCGTCTCGTCGGTCACGATCAAACAGCGAATCCGCAAGATCATCGAGGCCGAAGATCCGCGCAAGCCGCTCAGCGACTCCAAGATCGTGAGCATCCTGCAACGCGAAGGTCTGGTGCTCGCCCGCCGCACGATTGCGAAGTACCGCGAGGAGCTCCGTATTTCCACCTCCAACCAGCGCAAGGTCCTGTACTAGCGTCCGCGCCGATCATGCTGCCTCTGCCCGTTGTCACGGTAGGACACCTGCTCCGCGGTCGCGGCGACCTGATCGGCTTCGGGGTGGAGTTGCTCGCGGGCGCTGCTGGCCTCGACCGAGAGATTACGAGCCCCTACATTCAGAAGACGGGCCTCGCTCTCGCCGGGTATCACGAATACCTGCAGCCGGGACGCGTGCTGATCTACGGGGACAGCGAAGTGCGGCACCTGCAGAGCCTCGCGCCGGCGGCGCGCAGCGATGTCCTTGCCCGGTCGTTTGCCGCCTCGATTCCGTGCGTGCTGTCCACCAGCGCGTTGCCGCTGCCCCCTGAAGTAGCCGAGGAGGCCGAGCGCGCCGGAGTGCCGCTGCTGCGGACCTCGATCTCGACGCCGCTGGCCATCGGCAAGCTGATGTCGCTGCTCGAGGACCGCCTGGCCTCGCGCGAGGTGGTGCACGGCGTGCTCATGGACGTGCTCGGATTGGGTGTGTTGCTGGTCGGGGAGAGCGGCATCGGCAAGAGCGAGTGCTCGCTCGACCTCATCGGCCGCGGGCATCGCCTCGTGGCTGACGACGCCGTCGAAGTGCGCCGCCGAGCCGAAACGGTGATCATCGGTACGGCGCCGGTGACCACGCGGTATTTCATGGAGATCCGCGGACTCGGCCTCATCAACGTACGTGAGATTTTCGGCGTCGCGTCAACGCGACTCTCGAAGCGGGTCGAGTTCGTGGTCGGGCTCGAACGATGGGACACGGCCCGCACCTACGACCGGCTCGGGCTCGACGATGCGTTCCACGATCTGCTCGGCCTGCGCATTCCGATGGTGACGATGCCGGTGGCGCCGGGCCGCTCGGTCGCCACCCTGGTGGAGGTCGCGGCGCGTAACCAGTTGCTGCGCAATCGCGGGGTGCACACGGGCCGCGACTTCGTGGCGGCCTATGACCGGCGCGTGTCTCGCGGCGCCAGCGCTGGGCCCGACGACGACGACGGCGATGACCTCGACGGGGGCGGCGCCGCATGAGTCGCCAGACGCTCACGCTCGCCGCGCGGCCGTCGCGGGCCGACTTCCTCGTCATCACCGGCCTGTCTGGGGCGGGGAAGTCGCAGGCCATTCACGCTGTCGAGGATCTGGGCTACTACTGCGTCGACAACCTGCCCGTGGCGCTGCTGCCAGAACTGCATGCGCTGCACCGGCGCGAGGAGGCGCTCGCCAAAGTGGCGGTCGTCGTGGACATCAGGGAGCGCCAGTTTCTTTCCGCGTTTCCAGACGTATACGCCCGCCTGCGCGCTTCGGCCGACGTGCCGCCGGCGCTCATCTTTCTCGAGGCCAGTCCGGCGGCCCTGCATCGGCGATTCAGCGAATCGAGACGTCCGCATCCGCTCGCGCCCGACGAGCCCATCAGCGACGTCATCGCACTCGAGCGGCGCAAGATGCGCCGCGTCCGTGCCATGGCCGACGAGATCGTGGATACGTCCGATCTCACGGTGCACGAACTGCGGCAGGTCTTTCTCGGGCTGTCGCACGACCGGAAGACGCGCGCGCCGCTGGTGCTCACCTTCGAGAGCTTCGGTTTCAAGCACGGTCTTCCCCTTGGCGCCGACCTTGTGTTCGACGTCCGTTTCCTGCCGAACCCGCACTTCGTGCCCGTCCTGCGGCCCCAGACCGGCCGCGACAAGCCGGTGGCCGATTTTCTCGAGCGACAGCCCGCGACCGGCCAGCTCCTCAGGCGCCTGACGGCGTTCCTCAAGTTCCTGGTGCCGCACTACGTCGCCGAGGGGAAGAGCTACCTCACCGTCGCGATCGGCTGCACCGGCGGCCGCCACCGATCTGTGTATGTCGCCGAGGCGCTCAAGCGCGCCCTCGGTGGCTCCAAAGGCGTGACGGCACGCGTCCGTCACCGGGATGCCGGGCGCGAAAAGGCGGTGCCATGATTGGGGTCGTGGTCGTGACACACGGACAGCTGGCCGCGGAGCTCGTGAACGCGACAGAAACCATCGTCGGCGACCTGCCGCACATGCGGGCCGTGTCCATCGGCTGGCATGAGGACGTGCAGGACGCCCGGCAGGAGATCGCCGCGGCCGTCGAGTCGGTGGCCGGCGCCGACGGAGTGCTGATTGTCACCGACATGTTCGGCGGCACACCCGCCAATCTTGGCATCACCTTTCTCGACACGGGCAGGGTCGAGGTCGTGACCGGCGTGAACCTGCCAATGCTCATCAAGCTCGCGAGCGTGGCCGCGACGTCGAGTCTGCTCGACGCCGCCCGTCAAATTCGCGAGCACGGACGCAATGCAATATGGGTCGCCTCAGATCTGCTCGGCGGCGGCACAGGAGACCAAGGCGCGTGATGACTGAAACCGTGACGATCGTGAACCAGCTTGGCCTGCATGCGCGGGCCGCAGCCAGGTTCGTGCAATTGGCCGGACGGTTCCGGTCGAAAGTGCGGGTGACGCGCGAAGGCCGACAGGTGGACGGCAAGAGCATCATGGGCATCTTGCTGCTCGCCGCCGCCAAGGGCGCCGTCATCAGCATCAGCGCCGACGGCATCGACGAGGCCGATGCCTTGCAGTCGCTGGCCGCGCTGGTCAGGACGGGCTTCGGCGAGGATACGTGGAGCGCCTGACGGGCATTGCGGTCTCACCCGGAGTGGTCGTGGGCCGCGCCGTGGTACTGACCGGCCATGCCGAGGTGGTGCGCTTCCCGATTCCGCCGGAGCGCGTCGGCGACGAACTGCAGTCGCTCGACGGAGCGCGCCAACGGTCACACACGCAGCTGCAGGAGATCCGCGATCGCCTGGCCCGGGGGCCGGGCCACGATCTGGCGCCGCTCTTCGACGCCCAGCTCCTGATTCTCGACGACTCGATGTTTCTCGGCCGCGCCCAGGCCATCATCCGCGACGACCTGGTGAATGCCGCGTGGGCCGTGCACCGCGCCTACGAGGAGCTCTGCGCGGTGTTTGCGACGGTCGAAGACCCATACCTGCGCGAACGCGACAGCGATCTGGCCGACGTCGCCGGCCGCGTCCGCATGAACCTCCGGCGCGCCGGCGGGTGGACGAGCGAATTGCTGCACGAAGTCGACGGGCCGGCCGTGCTCGTCGCTGACGAGCTCACGGCGTCGCTGGCCGCGCAGATGGACTGGTCGCGCGTGCTCGGCTTCGTCACCGACGCCGGTGGACGCACGCACCACACCGCCATCCTCGCGCGGTCGTTGAAGGTACCGGCGATCGTGGGCCTGCGCGACATCAGCCGTCGCGTGCGCCCGGGCACGCCGGTCGTCATCGACGGCACCGCGGGCATCGTGACAATAGACCCTTCGCCCGCGCAGATCGACGAGGCTCAGCGACGTGCGCCAATCTCGCGCCGTCAGGCGACGGTGTCGACCGGTCCGCCCGAGCCGACCATGACCGCCGACGGCGTGGCGATTCACCTCGAAGCCAACTTGGAGCGTCTCGAGGACGTGCCGGCGCTCATCGAGGCCGGCGCCGAAGGTGTGGGCCTGTTCCGATCGGAGTTCCTGCTGGCAGGGCGGGCGGCCGATCAGTTGACCGAGGACCAGCAGGTCGAGTTGTATCGCAGCCTGCTGGCGTCGCTGGCTCCGCGGCGGGTCACCATCCGCACGTTCGATCTCGATGAACGCCAGGCCGGCCCTTGGGCCTCACGCGACCGCCGCGATTCCAGGCCAGGCCTGCGGGGCGTTCGGCTGGGCTTGGGCAGACCTGACGTGCTCACGACCCAGCTGCGCGCGTTGCTGCGTGCCTCGCCAGCCGGACAGCTCCGCGTGATGTTCCCATTTGTGACGTCGGTCGAGGAGATGCGGGGCGCCACGGCGCTCATGCGCGAGTCGGCCGAGCGAGTGGGCCTGGCCCGTGTTCCCGTGCCGGTCGGGGCCATGGTGGAAGTGCCGTCGGCGGCGCTCGCCGCCGACTTGCTGGCGCGCGAGGCGGCGTTCTTCACGGTCGGCACCAACGACCTGATCCAGTACACCCTGGCCGTCGATCGGACCGACGAGCGCGTGTCCGACCTCTACCAACCGCTCCATCCCGCCGTGATCCGGCTGCTGCGGCTGGTGCGGCGCGCGGCCGGCCGCCACGGCATCGACGCCTCGGTCTGCGGAGAGATGGCGTCGGACCCGACCATGATTGGCTTGCTCGTGGGACTCGGTTTCCGTGCCTTCAGCATGACGCCGTCGGCTATTTCCGTCGTGCGCAGGATCGTGCAGGACATTCAATCGGCCGATGCGCGACAGATGGCCGTCGAGGCACTTGGCCTGGCGACCGCCGGCGAGGTCGAACAGCATCTGCTCCAGACACTGGCGGCCGTCAACCGCGGGGCCATCCCACTGGCCGCCTTCGGCGTGAGACAATCGCGAGTAAGCAGGAGACCGAGGCCGTGACCGAAGCGTTGAAACGGGTGGAGAAACCGTGGGGCTACGAGTTGTGGTGGGCCCAGACCGATCGCTATGTGGGGAAGGTGATCCACATCAACAAGGGCCACGCGCTCAGCTTGCAGTATCACAACCGTAAGGACGAGACGATCTTCGTCTGGGCGGGGAAGATTCTGTTCGAGCGTCAGGTCGAGGGCGCGCTCGTCGCACAGGAGCTGGGTCCGGGCGATGCCGTGCACGTCACACCGCCGACGGTCCACAGGATGACGGCCCTCGAAGACAGCGACGTCTTCGAGGTATCGACCGCCGACACCGATGACGTCGTGCGGCTCGAAGACAGGTACGGGAGACAGGGAACGTAGGGGCTGGGGACTGGGTGCTAGGGGCTGGGGCTTGCCCCTGTCACGCTGCTCACACAGGCAGTGTTCTTGCCGCCGACGCGAAGACCAGTCACTATGCGGTTGGACGGTGCACGCCTCAGCCCCCAGCACCCAGCCCCCAAGTTCCAGCGCGAACGCGAAGCCGCCGCGCTAGAACGGAATGTCGTCGTCGGTGATGGCGCCGGCTGGCTGGCCCATCGGCTCGCTGAAGCCGCCGCTGTCTCCACGGTCGCCGCCACGGTCGCCGCGTCCGGCTCCGCCACCAAGCAGCACGATTTTGTCGGCCTTCACCTCGGTGGTGCTGTGCTTCTGGCCGTCTTTCTCCCACTGGCGCGTCTGCAGCCGGCCCTCGAGATAGATCTGCTTGCCCTTGGTGAGGTAGGGCTGCAGCGTTTCCGCCGTCTTGCCCCACAAGACAATCCGGTGCCATTCGGTCTGTTCCTGCTTCTGACCGTCCTTGCCCGTCCAGTTCTCGGTCGTCGCGATGCTGAAGCTGGCCACCGGCGCGCCGCTCGGTGTGAAGCGCACCTCGGCGTCGCGCCCCAGGTTGCCTACCAGAATGACTTTGTTCACACTGCCCATGATGTCGGTGTCCTCGAAGAAAAACGGCGTCGGCCGCGCGGGGTGCGCGGCTACTGGGGACGCGCGCGGTTCAGGGCGTCAAGCCGCTGCTTGGCCAGGCGCCCGGCGTCGGTGTCGCCAAAGGTCTTGACGACGATGTCGTACGACTCGCGCGCGCGATCCGGCTGACTGAGCCGCTCGTAACACAAGCCGCGTTTATAGTAGGCCTGTCCGACGACGTCGCTCTTCGGGTAGGTGGAGATCACCCGCCCGAACGCGTCGACGGCCTCGGCCAGCTTACCCCGCTGTAAAAAGCTTTCGCCCACGTAATACTGCGCGTTGTCGGCGAACTCGCTGCGCGGGAACGACCGGACGTAGCCGTTGAATCCTTCGATGGCCAGGTCGTAGTTGCCGGCCGTGTAGTCGGCCCATGCGGTGTCATAGAGACGCATCGGGGAACCCGCCGTGACCGGTCCTGGCGCGGTCGTGGGCGGAGGAGTCACGGCCGGGACCTGGCCACCGACCGGCGCGCCTGGCACCTGGACAGAAGCGCCATCCCCAGGGGCCGCCGCCAGCGACGGGTCCGTCGCCGGTATCATCATCGTGGCCGTGGGCGGAATGGCTAACCGCAACGCTTCGACCTCTTGCGAGAGCGACGTGATGCGAACGTTGGTGTCGTCCACACGTTCGCGCACTACCCGTAGATCGCCACCCATCGCGTCGGCCTGCAGCTTTGCGTCGGCGGCGGCCTTCCGGCTGGTACCGGTCTGCTCGTCGATGCGAACGTTCACGGCCTTCAGCACGTCAGTGAGGCCGACGAGCGCGTTTTGCAGCAACTGCGTCTGCTCCTGAAGGATGCGGATGTCGGCCGCCATCTGCTGCATCTCGCGGCGCTGGGCAAATGCCGGCACTGCGCCACCCACGACGAGCCCGGCCACCACCGCGATGCGGAGAACACTTCCGATCATCATGTACCTTCCGTCAGCATACAAGATTCGTCGCGCGTCGCACGGTCGGATCACTTCGCGGTGATCACAAAATGCGCACGGCGGTTCTTGGCCCAGGCGCCGTCGTCATGCCCGGGGTCGAACGGGAACTCCTTGCCGTAGCTGACCGTGCGCAAACGCTCCGCCGCCACACCGAGCGACACAAGATACGTCTTGGCCGCGACGGCGCGGCGCTCGCCCAGGGACAGATTGTATTCCGCCGTCCCGCGTTCGTCGCAGTGACCCTCGACGGTAATCTGCCAGGTGGGCTGCTGGCGCAGCACCTGGGCGCTCGCCTGCAGCACGGCGCGGCCCTCCGGCGAGACCTCGAAGCTGTCGAGCGCGAAGAACACGGGCGCGAGCGGC
>JANNEJ010000869.1:0-1649 GCA_031378585.1 Acidobacteriota bacterium
GATCGGAGGAGCGTGGACCCGTCGGGCGCGAGTACGCGGCCCAGCCGGGTGTGTCCTCGGCGCGGGTCGTCAGCGTCTCGCCCTCGGGCAGCGTCAGCACCTCGCGGGCCGCGGTGCGGCACCACGCCACCGCCGCGGCAAAGACGGCCTCGACGCGGTCGGCGGGGACCGCCAGCGATCGCCGGAACGCCGCGTGGCGCTCGGCCAGCGTGCCTCGCCCGGGCAGCGCCTCAGACAGGCGCTGGCGGTGGGCGTCAAGCAGCGCCGCATCGCGGGGGGGCGCCGCGTGGCCGAAGGTCCGACGCGCTTCCTCCGCAAACGGGTGGCTCTCACCCAGCAGACGCCCGGCCGCGTCGTCGAGCGCGCGAATCTGACCGGCGAGGTAGCGCGTGCGGATGCGGTCGGTGGGGGCGCCCGTGGCCGTGGGGCCTGGGCCCGTCGTCGCGGCCACGCCTGTGTGCCCCACGTCGGATGCGACCAACATCTCGACGTCGCGGAGCAGTTGGGCGGCCTCGACCCTGAGCACCGGCGCCGGCAGGCGCGGGCCGTCGGTCCGAGCGGGTGAGCCGAGCCACGCGTCGATGAGCGACGGCTGATGCCTGGCCAGTTGCAGGGCCAGGCGCGTGTAGCGCTCGGCGAGTGCGCCCAGATCGCTACGCGTCGGGGGCGGCGCAACCGCCGTACGGCAGCCCGCGAGCGTGAGTGCTCCGCCTCCAATCAGCATCGCACCCACACCACGCAGCACCGCACGGCGCGACTGGTGACTCCCCGGTTCCGCGTGGGCACGGCGGTGCGGCCACCCATTTGCAGAGACCATCGGAGACATGCGGCATTCTGGCACGAGTAAGCATTGACTTCCGGCGCTCAGACGGTTTCAATGCGGCAGTCCCGCTGTCGCCGTTACGACCGCCGGGTGTACCAGGAGTAGCCGATGCGGCGCGTGTCCTTGCTGTGTGTTCCGTTGTTCGCCTTCACCGTCGCCTGTTCGCAGCCGGCCGCGACGCCCGCGCCGTCGAGTGCCGCGGCCGCGGCGGCGGCCACGGCGCCGAAGCTCGGGATTCGCCCCGCAGGCGACGAAGAGATCAAGCCGGACATGAGCCAGGTGCCGCCGGATCTCGCGAAGGTGTTCACGCACATCGACGAAAACATCGACCAGCACGTGGTCAACCTGCAGAAGTGGATTCAGCAGCCCAGCATCTCGAACTCGGGCGAAGGCATTCCCGAGTCGGCCGAGATGGTGAAGGGCTTCTTCGACGAACTCGGGTGCCAACAGACGCAGGTCTACGACGTCGGCGTCACCGAGTACGGCACGCCGGGCAACCCCGTGGTCTACGCCAAGTGCGACGAAGGGGCGGAGAAGACCATCCTCATCTACTGGATGTACGACACGATGCCCGTGACGCAGCCCGACGCGTGGCAGCACGCGCCGTTTGAAGGGGAGATTACCGAGCAGGCGCCCTACAAGAAAGTGATGTTCGGCCGTGGCGCGACCAACTCCAAGGGCCCGCAGATGGTGCAGCTCAACGCCTTCCGCGCCATCAAAGCGGTGCACGGCAAGCTGCCGGTGAACCTGATCGTGGTCGCCGAAGGCGACGAGGAACGCATGGACATCGGCCTGCGCAAGTGGGTCAAGGATCATCCCGAACTGC
>JANNEJ010000912.1:0-1561 GCA_031378585.1 Acidobacteriota bacterium
CACCTGATCGCGGGCGGCGCCGGCGCGGAGGCGTTCCACAGCCGCGATGCGCGCGACATCGAGCGGGCTCGCGCCAACGCGCTATCCATCGACTTCCCGACATTCAAGAGCCAGGTGCTGGCTTTCCTGCCGCCCGAGGACCAGACCCACTACGACTCGCAAGCCATGTGGGACACGCTGGTGCTGGAAGTGGTCGAGTTCCTGCACAGGACCGGACGTTGAGACTCATTGACGCGCTCGCCACGCTCTTTGCCATGAAGGCGCCCGTGTTCGACACGGCAGACGCGGCGGCGCTCCTCGGCGTCGGCACCGCTCATGCGAGCACGGTGCTCGCCAGGCTCGCGGCCGCGCGACACGTCGTCCGGCTGCGCCGGGGGGTGTGGGCGTTTCGCGAGCGCGTCGATCCCCTGGCGTTGCCCGAATATCTGACGTCGCCGTTTCCGAGCTATGTGTCGCTGCAGAGTGCGCTGTATCTGCACGGCATGATCGAACAAGTGCCGGCCGTGACCTCTGCCGTCTCGCTGGCGCGCACACGCCGGTTCACCACGCCGCTCGGCACGGTATCGATCCATCACGTGGACCCTGCATTCTTCTTCGGCTTCGAACACGCCGGCACCTCCGGCGGACGATTGGCGACACCGGAAAAAGCGCTGATTGATTTTCTGTATCTGGCGCCGGCCCGATCGAAACTCTTTCGGGCGCTCCCCGAACTCGAGCTCCCCACGCGATTCAGCGCCCGCCGCGCCCGCGCGATCGTCGCCCGCATCGGCTCCGCGAAGCGGCGCACCATGGTGTCGCGCGCCCTTGACGCCATTGTCCGCGGACCGCGCAACAGGCCAGAGACTGGTCGAGGGTCAGGACCCCGTCCATAGTCCGCAGCATGTGGCCCTCACTCCCGGCACCCGTCTCGGCGTTTACGAAGTCACCGCCCAGATCGGCGAGGGCGGCATGGGCCAGGTGTGGCGGGGCACCGACACGACCCTTGGCCGTCAGGTCGCGATCACGCTGAAGCCCTCGAAGCCGCGCACGAGCAGGGGAACGTCCATCGCGATCTGAAACCCGCCAACCATCAAGGTCTGTGGGGACGGCGCGGTGAGGGTGCTCGACTTCGGTCCCCAACGCGCTCGACACTGGCGGCACCTGCGGCGTGAGCTCTCCACCTGGGTGGACGACGACGGCATGGTCGTGATCCGTGGACGACTCACGCCCGACCTCGATCGCGGCACCGCGGGTGACCGCTATCAGGTCGTGCTGCACGTGGAGCAGGAGGCCGTGGCGAGCGAGCGTCCGGCTAGCGGGCCGGAACGGGGGCCGGCGTCCGAGGTGCCAGCTCACGATTCCGCGGACGCCGAGGAAGGTCGTTTCGATGGCGTTCTCGAAGCGAGCGACGGCGCCTGGCGCGTTTCCGCAGAAACGTCTCGGCGCCTGACCTGCGACGCATCGGTCGTGGTAATGCGGCATGACGGCGACGGTGCCGTGATCGACGTGGGCCGCAAGGCGCGCACCATTCCGCCATCGATCCCGAGGCGAAGAAGTAAGAGGTCGCCCGCGGGCCGCCTGA
>JANNEJ010000920.1:0-7602 GCA_031378585.1 Acidobacteriota bacterium
TGCTCACCCGCAGCGCGAGCACGATGAAGGTCGGGCAGGTCATCTACACACCGTGGTGCAACGAGCGCGGCAAGGTCATCGACGACGGCACGGTCGCCCGCCTGGCACCCGACACGTACCGGTGGACTGCGGCGGACCCGAACCTGCGTTGGCTGTCGGAGCATGCGCGCGGTCTGAACGCCACGGTGGAAGACGTGACCGAGCAGGTGGCGGCCCTGGCGCTGCAGGGGCCGAGTTCTGCGCGTCTGCTCGCGGCGGTCAGCGACGTGCCCATCCGCGATCTGAAGTACTTCCGCGCGGCGTCGGGCTCGATTGCCGGCGTGCCGGTCGAGGTGACGCGCACGGGGTATACCGGCGATCTCGGCTACGAAGTGTGGATGCCGTGGGACCGGGCGCTGACGGTGTGGGACGCGCTGGTCGAGGCCGGGCGCGCGCACGTGCTGCGGCCGACCGGGATGCTGGCGTTGGATGTGGCGCGCGTGGAAGCCGGTCTGCTCCTGACCGACGTGGATTTCCACAGCAGCCGGAAGGCCAACATCGCTGCGCAGATGTACTCGCCCTACGAGCTCGGTCTCGGACGTCTCGTGCAGCTCGAGAAGGCCTCGGCGTTTGTCGGACGCGCGGCGCTCGCGCGGGAACTCGCGGCCGGACATCGCCGTCAGATCGTCGGACTCGAGGTGCGCTGGTCCGAGGTGGAGGCCATCTACCTCGGCGTGGGGCTGCCGCCGTCGGTGCCGGCCGCCGCGTCGCGCGTGGCCGTGCCGGTCTACAAAGACACCCGGCAGGTGGGGAAGGCCACCTCCACCGCCTGGTCGCCCACGATGAAGAAGCTCATCGCGCTGGCCACCATCGACCGCCCGTACTTTGCCGAGGGCACCGAGTTGCAGATGGAAATTACGGTCGAGGCCACGCGGTATACAGCAACGGTTACGGTCGTGCCCACGCCGTTCCTGAAGCTGGCGCGCCGCACGGCCATGCCCGCCGTACCAGGGGTCTGACCCCTTTCTGGCGCCAGCCAGACTTCCTACCCCCTGGCGAGGCGGGCAGCCTTGAACGACTGGATGCCCTTCACCAGGTACCACACGAGCAGGGCCACGGTCACGAACTGCGACCACACGGCAACGCGGCCGAAGTCGAGGGTGCCGGCGGCGATGCCGGGGACGAGCCGTGCGCCCGTGCCGCCGATACCCAGCAGCGCGATGACCATGGCGGCGTGCATCACGTGCCGGCGCGCCGACTCGTTGCGGGCCACCCACGCCAGCAGGATCAGGACGACGCCAAGTGCGGACGGGATGAGCGCCGTCTTGCTCGTCTGCCCTGTGCCGTAGAAGGTCACGATGCCGAGGATCGTGAGGATCAATCCAACCAGTCGCGTCGTTGCCGCCATATTCGATGCTCTCCGAGGGGCATTGTATGCCGCTCTCGTCAGGGACCAACCACGCGACGAACCGAACCACGGCCGCTCCCGGCCAGGTTGTGCCGTGCAGGCCGCGCCCGAAGGGCCGATTCGTGATAAATTATGTGTATGAAACGCACAAATGTTGTGCTTGATGAACACCTGCTCGAAGAGGCCGTGAGGGTCAGCGGTGAGAAGACCTACGCGCGCACCATTGAGCGGGCGCTCACCGAGATGGTACGCGCGGCCCGCGCCCGCAGCATCGAGCAGCTCGCCGGATCGGGCCTGTGGCACGGCGACCTGAGCGAGATGCGCCGCGACAACCCCGCCGCCGTGCGGGAGGGTAAGGGCGTCTATCGGACCCGGAAGCGCCGTGCGGCTCGTTGACACGAGCGCGTGGATCGAGCTGTTCCGGCGCCCACAGCGCCTGGCACTCGACGACTTCGGACCGGCGGGGCACCTCGTGACGTGCCTGCCGGTGGTCCAGGAAGTGCTCCAAGGCTTCGACGACGAACGCGCCTTCGCCATTGCCCAGTCAGCGCTGACGGCATTGCCATGCGTCGATGCGCCACTCGGATCCGACGTGGTCGAGCGGGCCGTGCAGATCTATCGGCAGGCACGCCGCGCCGGCGTTACCATCAGATCGAGCGTCGACAGCCTCATCGCAGCGTCAGCCCTCAGGCACGGCCTCACCGTCGTGCACTGCGACCGCGACTTCGCTGCCATCAGCCGCGTCACCGGTCTTCGGCACCTCGACCTCAGTAGGCGCCTCACACGCCAGAACTGAGTCTCGCCGCATTGGCCGGTGCTAGACTCACGGCCATGAAAATCGCCCTGGTGCAGCAGCACGCGACCCGCGACAAAGCCGCCAACATCCAGCGCGGGCTCGAGGCGGTGGACCGCGCCGCCGCGCTCGGTGCGCAGGTCGTGTGTTTCGCCGAGCTGGCCTTCGAGTGGTTTCACCCGCAGCGGCCGGCCGACAGCACCATGCGTAGCCTCTCCGAGGCACTCGATGGACCGCTCGTCACGGCGTTTCAGGAAAAGGCGCGCCAGCACGGCATCGTGCTCGTGCTCAACTTCTTCGAGCGCGAGGGACTCGAGACCTACGACTGCTCGCCCGTGATTGACGCCAACGGCATCGTGCTCGGCATGACGCGCATGATGCACATCACCGAGTACGCATGCTTCCACGAGCAGGGCTACTACACGCCGGGCGATACGGGCGTGCCCGTGTACGACACGAAGTTCGGACGCATCGGCGTGGCCATCTGCTACGACCGCCACTTTCCCGAGTACATGCGCGGGCTCGCGCTGGCCGGTGCCGACCTGGTGGTCGTGCCGCAGGCCGGCACGGTGGGCGAGTGGCCCAACGGTCTCTACGAAGCCGAGATGCGAGTGGCGGCGCTACAAAACGGCTATCACGTGGCGCTCTGCAATCGCGTCGGCCGGGAAGACTGCGTAGACTTTTCCGGCGAGTCGTTTGTGTGCGGGCCGTTCGGCGAGATGATCGCGCAGGCGCCGCAAGGCGAGGACCACCTGCTCGTGGCCGACGACGACCTGTCGGCCAACGACCAGTCGCCGGCCCGCAAGTTGTTCCTGCGGCATCGGCGGCCAGAGCTGTACGCCGCGTGGGTGGCCCGGTAGTGGCCACTCCGGTTGCCGCTCCCGCATCGACGGCGGCCGGCACCCCCGCGCTGCGGCGCACGCTCGGCAAGTGGGACCTGACGGCCATCGGCGTGAACCAGGTGATTGGCGCGGCCATCTTCCTGCTGCCCGCCGACGTGGCGCGTCTGGTCGGCAACTGGGCGCCGCTGATGTTCCTGGCGGTGGGGCTCGCGTCGCTCTTCGTGGCCCTGTGCTTTGCAGAGGTGGGCAGCCGCTTCGACACCACGGGCGGACCGATTGGCCCGGCGCGCGCTGCCTTCGGCCGCTTCGTCGGCTTCGAAGTGGGCTGGATGTTGTGGTTCAGCCGCGTCTCGAGCGGCGCGTCCGTGATCAACGGCCTGGCCGTGGCGCTCGGCTACTACTGGCCGGTCGTGTCGACCGGCCCACCCCGAATGCTTGTCATTCTGCTCGTGCTGAGCGTGCTCACCTGGGTGAACCTGCGGGGCATCAAGCAGACGTCGTGGCTCGTCAACTTCTTTACCATCGGCAAGCTGCTGCCGCTGGCGGTGTTCGTGCTCGTGGGCGTGTTCTTCGCCGACCTGAGTCGCATCGTGCCGTCAGGGCCCGCGCCGCTGGCGCAGATGGGCACCGCCGCGCTGCTGCTGATCTTCGCCTATGGCGGCTACGAGGTCACCGGCATCCCGGCGGGCGAGGCATCGAACCCCAAGAAGGACGTGCCGTTTGCGTTCGTGGCCGTGATCCTTTCCGTGTCGGCGGTGATGACGCTGACGGCGGCGGTGGCCACCGGGTTGCTGCCAGACGTGGGCGCAACCAGGACGCCGATTGCCGATGCGTCTGCCCTTGTGATGGGCGTGTTCGGGGGGCTGCTCGTCAGTGTGGGTTCGGTCGTGTCCATGACCGGCAACAACATGGGACAGCTGCTGTCGGGTTCGCGCACCGTGTTTGCCCTGGCCGAGAACGGCGACCTGCCACCGGTGTTCGGGCGGGTGCATCCCGTGTATCGCACGCCGCACGTGGCCATCTGGTTCACGTCGATCGTGCTCGTGGTGCTGGCCTTGACCGGCTCGTTCGTGTTCCTGGCGGCGGTGAGCGCGGTGGCGCGACTGGTCGTGTATCTGTCGGCGTGCGGTGCCACGCTGAGGTTGCGACGTGCCGACATGGCCACGCGGGTGGCACCGGCCAACTTCACGGTGCCGCTCGGTCCGGTGATTCCGGTCGTGGCGATTCTGATCTCGTCGAGCATCCTGGCGGGTGCCACCTCGCAGCAGCTGCTTGCGGGCGTGGCCGCACTGGCTGCGGGCGGCGTGCTGTTTGCGATCGCCACGATGGGCGCCCCGAAACCACGGCCCGCCGCCTGAGCCCTCACAGGCGCCCTACGGTCGATTGATTCCCAGCTCCGTCCACATCCACGCGATGTCGCGGCCGTGTCCGGCGAGCGCCAGCCGTGCCTGGCCGTTCTCGATCCCGATGAGCAACTCGACCAGCCGCGGACGCAGCCGCCGGTCTCGTGCCGCCGCGCGCGGCGTGGCGCCGTCGAGCGCGGGGATCTGCAGGTCCAGCCACGCGCGGTCCCGCTGCGCGAGAAACTCAGCCAGCTCTGGCACGTCGTGGGCGTTGAGAACATCTGCCGTCGTGCCCGACGGCGACGGCTCGGCCGCGTTGCTGGCCCTGGCGGGTGCGGCCGTGTGTTCTTCGTGAAGCACGGCCAGAGGCCCGAGCAGTGCTTCCATGCGCGCCCGGCCCCGCGCCGCGCGCTCGCGCGAGAACGTCACGAGGGTCAGCCTGCCCTGGTCGCAGCTCACTTCGCCGAGGATGCGCGGCGGGTTCGACGCTGCCTCGTACCAGATCGCCTCGTCCACGCCAGCGGGCTCGAAGTCGGACTGCAGCAGCAGCGTGACCAGGGCCTCGCCGGCACGTGGCACGTCGAACACCAGCGTGCTCGAGGTGACCGGGTCGCCTTCCACCGTGCGCATGTCTGGCGGTGTCGCCATGGCCACGTGGTCGTACCAGAAAAGGTGGAACACCGGCCCGACCATCTTGAAGAAGTCAACCGCCGCCAGATCGGGTCGCTTGCGCACGAGTCGCCGGTGTTCCGACTTCAGTGCCTTTATCAGCATGGAGGCAACCGACGCCGGCAGCAGGAGCGATGAGCCCTCGAGCTGCGCCGTGCCGTCGCCGTGTGTGTGCACGCGCGCGACCAGCACGTCCCAGACGACCAGCTGATTGGAGGCGGTGCGTTCGGTCACGTCGATCTCTGCCTTCGTCCAGAGATCGCGGAGCCGCAGCCCTTCGCCCGGGCGCGCCTCGCGCACCTGATAGGGGTGCAGGTGGGTGCTCTGCATCAGCCGGATGTAGTCGTCGACGCGCGGATGGAGTGACCGACCCCGGCGCTCCAGGAAGTGCTCCGCGAGCGTCCGTCGGTCGTCGAGCGGCAGGTCGAAGAACAGCCACTCGAAGAACGTGTCGCGAGACGTGTCGAACTCGAGGATGCTGTCGAGCGCGTCATCGACGTCGCCGAGGTCCTCGATGTCCTCGCCGGCCCACATCAGCGTGGCGTCCTCGACGACCTCCATGAACTCGTCGCGGCCCGAGTAGCGAAGCAGTGCGTCGAAGGCGGCGCTGCGGTCCTGCGGCGTGATGCCGGTGGACGGCTGCGCGCGCACCAGATGGCAATGCTTGAACTTCTTGCCGCTGCCGCAGGGACAGAGATCGTTTCGACCTGGCGCCGTCATGGCGGCATCGTAACACTGGGGAGTTGGGCCGGCGGTGCGCCGTGCTCGCTCACTGCCGCCGTTTCAGTCCGCGCGCAGCCGGCAGCACGTCAAACCCCATCTGCTTGAAGTGCGTGTCCGTGGTCAGAACGCTGGTCAGCTTCAACTCGCGCATGACGGCGAAGCTGGTGCAATCGGTGAAAGAGTAATCCTTGTCGCGATGCCGGAAGAGCAGTTCGAGCGCGCGGTCGAAGCGCGTTCCATCAATGCGCTCCCAGCGCACACGCTGGCTGGCGTCCACCTGCCGCCACCATGCCTCGGCCGCGGAAAGACTCAGCCGCAACCGAATGAGCGCCAGGGTTTCGTCCACGACATAGTCGGTGGTGACCAGCGCATGGCCAGCGCGCAGTGCCGTGTCGCGTGCGGCGCGACAAGCCTCGTGGGCGGGGTCCGACTCGTCCGCGCATGCCATCCAACCGGCCGTGTCAACGAAGAGCGCGGTCATTTCGAATACAGCACGTCGTCGTGTGCCGCCGAACCGCGTCCGTCGTTCGACGCCCCGACGGGACCAGCCTCGTAGAGTGGGTCCTCGTCGAGCGGCACCGGTTCCTGCTCGGCTTCACCCAGGGGCACAATCTGGAAGGCCGGCCGGCTTCGGTAGATGACGGTGAAGCGTGCACCTTTCTGCACCCGTCTGACCACGTCAGGCAACGAGGCGCGAAGGGCTTTGGCATTAATTAGCGCGGCGCGCTGTCTCGCTACGGCGTCAGCACCGCCACCTTGAATGCCTCGAGCATCATCTCGTCGCGCACGTCGGCACGAGTCTTCGGCGAACGGCTCCAGCTCTCGTTCAGCGTCGTCATGCGCGCCACCACGCAGTTCACGTCGCAGAGCCCGGCTTCGCCACTGAGTCGTCGGGCGTTGGACGACCGTGCCTCGAGCTCGATCAGCCAGCGGTCGAACAGCCGCGCGTTCTCCTCCTGGTTGTCGGCACCGATGTTCCAGTCGAGCAGGCGATTCATGGCGGTCACCACGCGCGGGTCCACCGGCACGTTGTGCTTGCTCAAGGTGAACGCGAAGAGCGTCGTCTGCGTGCCGGTAAACGGCGACTTGGGCACTGCGCCAGGTTTCACGGTGGCGCCCGGCCGCGCATGCGCCTGCACGCCCTTCAGCAGCGGCACCAGCGCGCGCGCCGCCTCATGACGCTCGGCCACGGTGGCGCCGAGCACGATCGGTGACGAGGTCTGCGCACGCGCGGTTGCGGGTGCCGCGGTGACGAGCACCACGCCGAGGGCGGCCGTGGCAAGGAAAGCGGACAGCTGCAGACGCATAGAGACACCTCCTCGGTGCTTCCGTCCACTACACCACCAACTTCATTCCCGTGCAATGTGGCCGGGAGAGCCGCGAGGGTGCACAATGGACGACAGAAAGCGAGGGATGCCATGGCTGAACCCACGTCGACTCCACAACCGAAGTGCGCCCACCCCAGCTGCGACTGCGTTGTGCCTGCCGGCACAAAGTACTGCAGCGATTACTGCAAGTCGGCCCCGGAAACGGAGCTGCACTGCAACTGCCGCCACCCGGCCTGTCACATCTGACGCTCGGTGCACGGTCGGGCTGAGTCGCGCCGGGCGGAGGGTTTCCGCCAGGCGCCGCAATCGACGTGTGCGCTACGGCCGCCGGCGCCTCGACGACGCGGCAATCTCGGCCGCCAGCGGATCGCGATCGGCCAGCCGCCGTCTCTCGAGAATCGGCTCGTTCAGGAACGCCACAAACGGCGCCATGGCCTTCAGCGTGGCCAGCAGTTGCGGGTAGAAATCGGCACGCACCGCGAAGTCGGGCGTCTCCTCGCGCGCGGCCAGGAACTGC
>JANNEJ010000929.1:0-6004 GCA_031378585.1 Acidobacteriota bacterium
CGGCACGCGACCCACACCGCGACGATGGCATCCCGCTGCACGGCCGGCAGCACCAGAAACGAGTAGTAGAAGGACGTGTCGCGGCTCACAGCAGCGTCCTCCACCCTATCACCAGCGCGTCGGCCATCCCCAGTGTGGGAGGCGTGGCGACCGGGTCGAAACGGCCCTGTTCGAGCCGCTCGAGCACCCGCGCTCCGCCGTGCCACGTGGCCCGGAGCTCCCATCTCAGCCGGCCGCTCACGTGGTCGAGCAGCGGGCGCCCTTCGTTGAAGAGGGCCCGGGTGCGCGCCCCACACGCCGACAGCGCTCTCCGCCACTCGAGCGGGGTCGACGCCATGTCGGACGTGAGGTCGTCGAGCCGGGCACCGGCCGCCGTCCACGCCGATTCGGGCACGTAGAGCCGGCCGCGTTGCCAGTCGACCGCGAAGTCCTGCCAGAAGTTCGTGAGCTGCAGGGCCGTGCAGATGGCGTCCGACCACAGGTCGAGCCGCTCGTCGTCGTAGCCAAAGAGGCGCAGCACGAGCCGGCCGACGGGATTGGCCGAGCGTCGGCAGTAGTCGTCGACGGCCTCCCAGGTGGCATAGCGCGTGACCGTCACGTCCTGGCGAAAGGCCGACAGCAACGCCTCGAACATCCAGACGGGCAAGTGACGCGTGCGAATGGTGTGGCCGAGGGCACGAAAGATCGCGTCATGAGTCTCAGCGGTGCCCGCCCCATTGTGGACCCCGCCGCCGGGCGGCAGGCTGGCGCCTTTGTCGGCGCCCACGGCCGCGTGCAGACGATCGCGCCACTCATCGAGCAGCCGCAAGCGCTCGCGGGTCGTGTAGCCGTCTTCGTCGGCGAAGTCGTCGGCAGTGCGGGCAAACGCATACACCGCCGCCACGTGCGGTCGAATGGCGCTCGGCACCAGCCACGACGCCACCGGAAAGTTCTCGTAGTGCGAGGCCGCCAGGGCCAGGCAGGTCTGGTAGTCGCCGGCCAGACCGGAGTCGATGCTCGTCACCAGATCTGCTCGGGCGCGTTGGCCCGGTGGTTTGCGGCGCGGGCCATGACGAACAACAGGTCGGACAATCGGTTGAGATACACGAGCACGACCGGACCTGCTTCGCCCTCGCCAATCGACAGCGCGGCCGCCTCGGCGCGACGGCAGACCGTCCGCGCGACGTGCAAGGCGGCGCCGGCCGGCGACCCGCCCGCCAGAATGAAGTGCCTGAGCGGGGGCAGTTCGGCTTCCAGGCCGTCGATCCAGCCCTCGAGCCGCAAGACGTCGTCGTCGCCAAGTGTGGCCTTCGTGACGCGCTCCGCTAGCTTGTGGCGCGGGTCGGCCAAGAGCGCCCCGAGAGCAAACAGGTCACGTTGGATGTGCGTGACCCGGTCGCCCAGGTCGGCGTCGAGACCAGCCGCTCGCGCCGCGCCCAGGTGGGCGTTCAGCTCGTCGACCGTGCCGTAGGCCATCACGCGGGGATGCGTCTTGGCGACACGCGTGCCGTCGAATAGACTCGTGGTCCCGTCGTCGCCGGTCTTCGTATAGATTTTCACTCCCCGAATTATGACGCGCCCGCGCGGCTCACGCGCCCGAAAACCGACACCGCCGCCACCGGCCGAGCGCGCGCGCTTCCGCCGCGTGCTGCTCCGGTGGTACGACCAGCATGGCCGTGACCTGCCCTGGCGCACGACCGGCGACCCGTATCACATTCTTGTGTCCGAGGTGATGCTGCAGCAGACGCAGGTCGACCGCGTGCTGCCCAAGTACCACGAGTGGCTGGCCAAGTACCCGTCGTTCGAGGCGCTCGCCGAGGCGGACGAGGCCGAGGTCTCAGCCACGTGGCGGCCGCTCGGCTACAACGTCCGTCCCAAGCGGCTGCACTCGATTGCGCGCGAGGCCGTGGCCAGCTACGGAGGCCAGCTGCCGTCGGACCGCGAGACGCTGCTGTCGTTCAAGGGCATCGGCGAGTACACCGCCGGCGCGATCATGAGCTTCGCGTTCCGCAAACGCGCCGCCATCCTCGACACCAACGTCGCGCGCGTGCTCTTCCGGGTGTTTGTCGGGAACGGCGAGCCCAAGGCGCATGCCACGATCACGCACCTGTGGGCCGTGTCAGCGGTACTCGTGCCGCGCGCCCGCGCATTTGACTTCAATCAGGCGTTGATGGACTTCGGCGCCGTAGCCTGCACGGCGCGCAAGCCCGCGTGTCTCGTGTGCCCGATGGCGAAGTTCTGCCGGTCGTACCCGTGGACGCCCCCGCCTACTCCGTCTCGAGTTCCACGCCGCCGACCCAGCCGGCAACCAGATTGAACAAGGCGGCGCCGATGAGCGTCATCACGAAGCCCAAGCCTCCATAGACCAGCGGCACCAGGATTACGGCCGCGGCGCCAAAGAGCATCCCGACCATCCCGGCATCGCTGCCTCCGAGCGCGCCACCGACGACCGAGACGGCCGAGATGATGCCGCCGATGATGAGACCGACCAGCGCATACAGCGCCCCGGTGATCTTTGCCACCGACATCGGCCCGATTCGCTTCACGACCATGCGGCACTCCTTTGAGGGCGCGCGGAATGCGAGCCGGCCGCATGCTACTACGCCGTCTAAGGTGGGAAGGGTACGAGTCGCCGCCGTCAGCCTCGGCCGATCGGGCTGGTCAATCGGGCGATGAGCTCGCCGTCGGCTTCGGGAAACGGCAGGTGCGCCAGGTCTTCGCGGGCGACCCACCGGACGTCCTGTCCGATCATGCCTTTGGCCTCGCCCGTACATGTGCAGCGGTAGAAGTGCAGCTCCACCGTGCGTTCTGGATAGACGTGCGTGACGGCGTGCTCGAGCGCGCCCACCTCCGCCTCGATGTCGAGCTCTTCGTGCAGCTCGCGTCGTAGCGCCTCGGCGTGCGTCTCGTGCGGGTCGCACTTGCCGCCGGGGAACTCCCAGTGACCCGCCAGGTGCGTGCCGGCCGGCCGCAAACCGAGCAGGAAGCGACCGTCACGTTCGATCACGGCCGCCACCACCACGATGCGCATGTCAGGGTCTGAGCCGGGCCGCAGTCTTGACCGGCGCCGGCGTCAGCGGCGCCCGCGCACGACGCGAATCGTCACCACGAAGGCGCCGTCGTTGTCGCTCGTCTGATCGTCGTTGACAGCGAGGAACAGCACGCCGGCGCCAGGCACCGGCAACGCTTCGGTCTGGTCGCCGATGGCAAACGCCGGACCGTTACCGAGGCGACCGATGAGCGCGCCAGCCAGTAGCGTGGGCGCAGGAGAGTTGGGCGCGTAGCGTCCCCGGAGCGATCCGGCGGGACTCGCCTTGTCTTCCGCGTCACCCGACAGCCGCACCTGGCCCTCGGTGGAGAACTGCATGCGGTCGGTGCGGCGCAGGGTGAGGTTGGTGGACACCCAGCCCGCGTTGGCCGGTACGCGCACGGCCCCGGCCGGCATGGGCGCCTCGGGCGCGGCCGCCGGCGGCGTCGCGGGCGTTTGCGGGCCGAGCGACGCCGGGAAATTGCCGAGATAGAGGCGGCGCACCTCGTTGAAGCGAGCGCGACGCTCGGCGCCGTCGTTGGGCTTGAAGGACAGGACGCGCGGCTCGTCGTCCTTCCCTGAGCCCTCTCCGCCTTCGACGTTGAGCAGCCGCCCGCGGATCATCTCGCCGTTGCGCAGCACGAGCACGTGATCGCCGCCGCGCGCGGCCTCGAGCTCACCTGCCGGCAGGTTGTCGGCGTTGCCAGCCACTTCGACAACCGCGGCGTCTCCGAGGGGAATGATGCGCTGATCGGCTAGCGACACGCGGATATAGAGCGCATTGTTGTTGCGGTTCCACGCCTCGAATCGCCCTGAGACGCGCGTGCCATCCCGCTTCAGCACGGTCGCCTGTTCCTGCGCGCCGGCAACGCCCGCGGTGGCCAGGGCAATCGCGGCGGTCCACGTGGTCAGTCGTCGATTCATGATCCCTCTCCGTTTGGCGACCTAGACTAGGGTCCCCAGATGTGACTGTACTTTGAGCCCGGCTGCGACGCTGTTCAAAGTCGCACACACCAGACGCTGACAACCGGTGGGTGCGCGGGCGAGTGTCGCGCCACTAGCTGATCGGAAACGCGCAGACCGTCGCCGACGCAGGACCGTCACGGCAGTCTACCGTGACCACGGTGCCGGGCTCGACGAAGTCGCGGTGCACATACGCCAACGCCACCGTGCCGCGCACCCGCGGCGACCACGCGGCACTGGTCACACGGCCGATCTCGCCCCGCTCGACCCGAACGGGGGCCCGTGCCGACACCGTCGACGCAGTCCGAAACCGCAGGCCGACCAGCTTGCGCGCGACGCGTCCGCCCCCGCGGTGCACGATGCGCACGATCACCTCCTGGCCCACGTAGCAGCCCTTGGTGAACGAGATGGCTCGTTGCTCGATTCCCGCTTCGAGCGGAATCGTATCGGCGTCCATGTCCACGAGGAACTCGGCGCGACCGGCCTCGATGCGCGCAAACTCCACCGCCTCCGGCTCAACGGGTGTGGCGCCAGCAAGCCGGAGCCGCGATACCCACAGATCGCGCGCCTCGACCGGTACGCGAATCATGAAGCCCGGCGCGCCGTACTGATCGAGCCGCATCACGCGGCCGAGCGGCCCAAGCGGCGCATGGGTGAACTCGGGCCAGCCCTGAAGGATGTCAGCCGCAAGCCGGACGGACGGACGCGAGCCCACCGCGGCACGCGACACGGCCCCGGCGGCGCTCGGGCCATGCACGCCCACCATGCCCCACGCCTGGCCTTCGTCGGTGAGCAACACGTCTTCGGCAAAGATCGCGGCGCCGAGCTGGCGGCACACCGTGTCGCTCAGTGCGGCAGGCACGTCCAGGGTGATCGCGTCTTGCTCGGCCAGTACGATCGCGTCGGTGATCATTCGCCCTTGGGGGGTGAGCCACGCCGCGTAGCAGCCCTGGCCGGGGACCAGCGCCTGCACGTCGTTGGTCAGCAGGCCCTGAAGCCACGAGGCTCGTTCGGCGCCGGACACCCGCACGACAGAACGTCCAATGCGCGGCACGAGCGCCGCACCCTGTCGCAGGACGTCGAATTCGGTCGGCTCCATCAACGGTGCTACCCTTTGAGCGTGGAGCCACGCGTGCAAGTCACAAGAGCAAATTGTATCCGCCGGCTGGCCGTTCTGGTACTTCTGGCGGTGTCTGGGCCGATTGCGGCGCTGGCCCAGGCGCCCGCGCGACGGTCCGCCGTGCCGCCGCTGACCGGGGGCGAGAGCTATGTCGTGTTCCTGGCTGGACGGGTCGTGGGTCGTGAAGAACTCCTGCTCACGCGCCAGGCCGACGGTTGGGTCCTGCGCGGTTCATCGCGGCTCGGCCCACCGGTTGCCACCGTTGTGCGCCACCTCGAAATTCGCTATGACGCGGAGTGGCGACCGCGTTCGCTCGATCTCGACGCGGTGGTCCAGGGCAAGGACGTCACCCTCAAGACGACGTTTGCCGACGGCAAGGCCGCCAACTTCCTGACGGAGGGCGGCCAGTCCACGGAGAAGAACGACCCCGTCTCGCCCGATCCCGTGGTGCTGCCCAATGTGTTCTTCGGAAGCTACGCCGCCTTGGCAGCCCGGCTCCAGACAGCCGCGGTCGGCTCCGAGATCAAGGCGTACATCGCCCCGCAGGCAGAGATTCCAGTCATCGTGACGGCGGTGGCCGACGAGCGCATCGAGACGCCGAAGCGGACGTTCGGAGCCAAGCGCTACACGCTGACGTTCAAGAATCCCGGCGGCGATCTGCTCGCGAGCGTGTGGGCCGAGGCAGTGTCGGGCGCATTCGTGCGTCTGAGCGTGCCGGCGCAGACGCTCGAAGTGGCCCGTGACGACGTGGCCTCCGCGGCATCGCGCATGACCGCGTTCACGATTCCCGGCGACGAGTCGGTGCGCGTGCCGGCCAACGGCTTCAATCTGGCGGCGACGGTCACCAAACCAACAAACAGCGCGCCCAGGCTGCCGGCCGTGGTGCTCATCGGCGGCGCCGGTCCGGGTGACCG
>JANNEJ010000953.1:0-4666 GCA_031378585.1 Acidobacteriota bacterium
CGCTCGTGGCGTGGCGCTGGCCGGCCGGCGCGGCCTCGAACGCAGCGCCGGCGACATGATCGCCGTCGTCGTCGGCGACCCGCTGTTTGCCGCATTCCTCACCTTCACCCTCGTCTTCGTGGCCACGCCTGGCGCGACCACCGCGGTGGTCGTGCGCAACGCGCTTGACGGCGGCCGCCGAGCAGGGCTCTTCGCGGCGCTGGGCGCGGCCACGGCCAACGCCACGCATGCCACCGTGGCGCGAGTGGCCGGTGCGGCGCTGCTTCTGATGTGGCCGGGCGCGCTCGACGCGATTCGCCTGGCCGGAGGCGGATTCCTGGCATATCTCGGTCTGCGGGGACTATGGGTGCTGCGTGCACAGGGCGCGCTGCCGCTTGCGATGCCCACGACCGGCAACACGGCGTCGCACCATCGCAGCTTCGTCGAAGGCCTGACCGTGAACCTGCTGGGGCCCGTGATTCTCACGTTCTACCTGGCCGTGGTGCCGACCTTCATGCGGCCCTCGTGGCCACCATCGGCCTACGTGCTGCTTGCGGCCAGCCACGTCACCCTGGCCTTCCTGTGCCATTCGGCGTGGGTGCTGGCCTTGCACCAGATGCGCGCCGTGTTCCAGCGCGAGGGGCCGCGCCGCACACTGGGCCTGGCGGCCTCACTGGCCATGCTCTGGCTGGCCGCGCGCGTGCTGCTGCGCTAGTCGACGCCTCGGGCGGCCCGCTCAGGCGCATGCTCAGCGGCACGTCAACGAGTGGGGAATGCGCTATGCTCTGGCCGAAACGGGAGGTCACATGCGTGCTTTCGCTCGACGTGCAACGGCGCTGACTGTCGCGGTCGTGGTGCTGGGAGGCGCCGCCGGCGTGCGTGCGGATGACCCGCTGGCCTCGCCCGAATCGGTGGGCTTCTCGGCCGACGGCCTCAAGGCTTACCAGCAGGCCATGCGCGCGCTGGTCGATGACGGCAAGCTCGCCGGTGTCACCACGCTGGTGGCGCGGCACGGCAAGGTGGTCCAGTTCGACGCCTACGGCGTGCTGGATCTGGAGTCCAAGCGACCCGTCACCAAGGACACGATTTTCCGCCTGGCCTCGATGACCAAACCCATCGCCGGCGTGGCGATGATGATGCTGTGGGAACAGGGCAAGTGGACCCTTGACGATCCGGTCGCGAAGCACATTCCGGCGTTTGCCGTCCTCAAGGTCGCGACGCCTGATGGCAACGTGGCCCAGACCAGGCCCATGACGATGCGGCAGCTGATGAGTCATTCGGCCGGTTTCGACGTCACCGCCGGGTACGCCAGGGCCAACCTCAGAGCTGCCAACCTTCAGGCGATGATCGACACGCTGGCTACGCTGCCGCTCGCCGCGCAGCCCGGCACGGACTGGCGGTATGGACCGAGCGTCGACATCCAGGGCTACCTGGTCGAGCAGCTCTCGGGCCAGACGCTCGACGTGTTCCTGCAGACGAAGATCTTCGAGCCGCTCGGCATGACGGACACGGGTTTCTGGGTGGAGCCGTCGAAGGCCGATCGGGTGACGAAGATGTTCACCTACGGTCCCGACAAGCGCCTCATGACGGCACCAACCCAGGGCGATCCGACGGTGAAGCCGGCGTTCCTGTCGGGCAGTGGCGGTCTGCTCTCGACGACGGACGACTACCGTCGGTTTGCGCAGATGCTGCTCAACGGCGGCGAGGCCAACGGCAAGCGACTGCTCAAGGCGTCAACCGTCGAGTTGATGCGTACAAGCGTGCTGGCCGACGGCGTGAACGTGGACCTCTACGGCCCGAATGTCAACATCGGGGGCATCGGCTTCGGCCTCGACTTCGCCATCATCCTGGACCCAGCCAAGGCGAACACTCCGGAAGGCAAGAACTCGTTCTACTGGGGTGGCGCGTTCGGCACATGGTTCTGGATCGATCCGACCAACGATCTGATCGCGGTCGGCATGATGCAGAACCTGGCCGGCAGCACGCCGACCGGCGGGTCGCCGCAGGTGCGTCCGCTCTCGCGCAAGCTGGTGTACCAGGCGCTGGTCGATCCGAAGAAGTGACCTGCACCTGTTCGTGACGGGTGCAGCTTCCGCCTTCGACGCGCGGCCGGTGTTTCCGGTCCTGCTCGAATAGCGCAGCCCATGTCCGCCGACTCGCGTCAGGTTACCGTTGACAGGCTGCGATGATGCTCCCCAAAAGCGCCATGACCCGCGTTGGTCTTGCCCTCGACCCGGCCAGCCTCGCGACGTTGCGGAATCTGGCCAAGCGGCTGGGCACGTCGCAGTCGCAGGTGGTTCGCCGCTCGCTTCGGCTGCTCGAGCAGCGCGAGGCGGCCACGCCTGTCACCCCCGCAGACGCGCTCGATTCGCTGTCGACGGCACCGTCGGCACGCCAGACGACCAAGGCGTTGAAGGCGCGCATCCGCAAGCAGCGCGCGAACCGCCACGCGGCCGACGGCGCGCGCGGATGATCCATCTCGACACCAGTGCCCTGACGAGGGCTTCACGCCTTTCCAGGGCCTGACCTGCGGTAGCATGCGGCCCATGTCAACCATCGTCCGCGCCTTGTCTGCCGCCATTCTGGGTCTTGCCCTGCTGACGGCCCACGCCCAGGCCGACGTCGTGAAGCTCGTGGTTGACAAGCGAGACGCGCTCCCGGTTCAGGGCGGCCGAGCTTACGAGAAGCTGACCGGCCGGTTCTACGGAGAGCTGGACGCGAGGCATCCGCTGAACGCCGTCATCACCGACATCGAGCACGCGCCCAGAAACGCGCGCGGGCTGGTCGAGTACTCGGCCACCTTTACGATCCTGAAGCCCGTGGACATGACGGGCGCAACGGGCGTACTCGTCTACCAGGTGCCGAACCGCGGGCGGGCAAACATCGAGGGCGGCAACTACTTCGCCGACTTCCGCGCACGCGGGCACGTGCTCGTGGCCAGCGGGTGGCAGGCCGACATCCAGTCCGGCGCGGGCATCGAGACGTTGACAACGCCCATCGCGAAGCACGTCGATGGGTCCAGCATCACCGGCCCCGTGATGGCGCGCATCAGTGACGCGCCGGCGGGGTCGACCACGCAGTCGATCATCCGCGGCCGTGTCACCGGCACGGCCACGCCGGCCAGTCTCGACACGACCAAGGCCACGCTTACGCAGCGGACGTCAGCGAATGGCAGCCGGGCGCCCGTGCGCGCCGACCAGTGGGCGTTTGCCGACTGCACCACCACGCCGTTTCCCGGGCAACCGGCGCCCGACAAGGTCTGCCTGAAGGGCGGCTTCGATCCGGCGGTTCTGTACGAGCTGACCTACGTCGCGAAGGATCCACCCGTCCACGGCATCGGCTTTGCGGCCACGCGCGATCTGATCGCGTTCCTGCGTCAGGGGACCTCGGGCAGCCCGCTTGGGACACCCGTGCGGCACACGATCGCGCAAGGCACGTCGCAGTCGGGCAACTACCTGCGAAGCTTCCTCAACCTGGGCTTCAACCAGGACGAGGCGGGGCGCCGCGTGTTCGACGGCATGAACCCCAATATCGCCGCGCGCCAACTGGCCATGAACATCCGCTTCAGCGCGCCAAGCGGCGCGGCCGACATGTTCGAGCCCGGCAGCGAGGGCGTGGTGTGGTGGAGCGACTACACGGACCAGGCACGTGGACGACCGGCGGGCGGGCTGCTTTCGCGCTGCCAGGCCACCGACACGTGCCCGAAGATTGTCGAGACCTTTGGCTCGGCCGAGTTCTACTCCTTGAGGATCTCCCCCAACCTGGTCGGCACCCGCGCCGATCGCGACATTCCTCTTCCGGCCAACGTCCGGCGCTACTACTCGCCGAGTGTCGGCCACGGCGGGGGACCGGGCGGATTCGTGGCGGACGTGCCGGCCTTGCCCTGCTGCACGCTGGCACCGAACCTGAACTCGTCTGCCGAGACGAACCGGGCCCTGATGCAGGCGCTCGTCGACTGGGTGGTGAAGGACGTGCCGCCACCGCCCAGCCGCTACCCTCGGCTCGTTAGCGGCGACCTCGTGCCACCCACGCAAGTGGCCACGGGCTTCCCGCTGATTCCAGGAGTGTCGCTGCCAGACGGCGTCATCGTGCCCTTCTACGAGTACGACTTCGGCCCCGGGTTCAGGAACGCCGACGTGAGCGGTGTGGTGTCGATTCAGCCGCCCGTCGTGCGCCAGACGCTGCCGATGCTGGTGCCGCGCGTGGACGCCGATGGCAACGAGCTGGCCGGTGTGCGCAGCGTGTTGCTCGAGGCGCCGCTTGGCACCTACACGGGCTGGAATCCGATCGCCCGCGGGTTCTTCAAGGGCCAGATTCAGCCGCTCGGCGGCGGCTTCATTCCGTTTGCCAGGACCAAGGCCCTGCGTCTGGCGGCTGGGGATCCACGCCTGTCACTCGAGGAACGCTACGGCACGCACGACGCGTACGTGGCGCGCGTCAAGGCCGCCGCGGCGCGGGCGGTCGCCGAACGGTTCCTGCTGCAGGACGACGCCGACCGGTTGGTGGGCCAGGCCGAGCAGAGCAACGTTCTGCGATAGCCGTCCGCGCCACCGGTTGAACCAGGTGGCATCACGACATCCCTCGCAGGGGGATATCAGGCTGGAGGCCTCGATGACGAGAATCGCTACGTTGCTCCTGATGCTGGCGGCGCTGCTGGTGGCGGCACCGCTCACGTCGGCCCGTCAAC
>JANNEJ010000984.1:0-2841 GCA_031378585.1 Acidobacteriota bacterium
GCAAGGGCGGCAAGGTCGTCCGTGTGGCGCGATCCGGTGTCGGGCCCCGGCGCGGATTCGACGCGCCGCTGCTCGATCGGCCGCGGCCACAAATGGTCAGCCGGTCATGTCACATCAACATATTGACATGTGTTGATTCGACATGTATCGTTGCCTTCGTCGCGGCCAGGTCGCGGCACTTGCAGCCTTGCCAGCCCGGGCACCGTTTGTTCAGGAGTTGCGCCATGGAATTTGCGACCAAGACCATCCACTTCAATCAGCCCACCGATCCGGCTACCGGATCGATCGTGGCGCCGATCTTTCAGACAACCACGTATGAGCAGGACGCCCCCGGCGACCACCGGGGCTTCGACTACTCGCGCACCAACAACCCCACGCGTCAGCGGCTGGAAGGCGTGCTGGCCGAACTGGAACACGGCCGCCACTGCGCCGTGTTCGCCTCGGGGCTGGCCGCCGAGCACGCGGTGCTGCAGGCGTATCTGACCCCTGGCGCGGGCATCGTCGTGCCGCAGGACGTGTACGGCGGCACGTTCCGGCTGCTGCACCGGGTGTTCGAGCCGCTCGGGTGCCGCATCACCAGCGTCGACTTCTCGGACCTGGAGGCGGTCGGTCGCGCGATCACGGCCGAGACGCGCCTGGTGTGGCTCGAGTCGCCGACCAACCCGCGGCTGCTCGTCTACGACATCCGCGCCGTCGCGGCCCATGCGCACGCGGCGCGCGCGCTCGTCGTCGTAGACAACACGTTTGCGACCCCGTACTTCCAGCAACCGCTGGACCTCGGGGCAGACCTGGTCGTGCACAGCGTGACGAAGTACCTTGCCGGGCACTCGGACGTGATCCAGGGCGCGGTCGTGGCGCGCGACGCGGCGGTGTTCGAGCCGGTGAAGTTCCTGCAGAACGCGCTCGGCGGCGTGCCGAGCGCGTTTGACTGCTGGCTGACGCTTCGCGGCCTGAAGACGCTCGAACTCCGGATGGACCGCCATGCGGCAACCGCGCAGGCCCTCGCCGAGACCCTGCAGGCGCACCCGCGGGTCGCGCGCGTCTACTATCCCGGCCTGCCGTCGCACCCCGGCCACGCCGTTGCGGCCGCGCAGATGACCGGCTACGGCGGCATGGTCTCGTTCGAGCTGGCCGGCACACCCGAAGACGCCTCGCGCTTTGCCGCCTCGCGCCGCTACTTCGCGCTCGGCGAGAGCCTGGGCGGGGTCCGCGCGCTCGTCAGCCTGCCCGGCCTGATGACCCACGCCTCGATTCCGGCTGAGACGCGCCGCGCGCGGGGCATCTCGGACACGCTCGTCCGCCTGTCACCCGGTCTCGAAAGCACGCGGGACCTGGTGGCCGACATCCGCGAGGGACTTGACGCGGTGGCGACGACGTCGCCGGCGTCGGCGCGGGGGATGGCGCGCCGGTTCGCTTGACGCCCTCGTTTTCCGTTCTGCGGGCGTATACTGCTGGCCTCATCTCAGCATCCCATCCGCAAGGAGGCCCGTAATGTCCGTGTCGCGTCGCAGCTTCGTCAGGACGGTTGGCGCTGGCGCCGGTCTGTCCACAGCGTTCATCATCGGTCGTGGGCAGGAGGCGCTGGCCTTCGGGTCCGAGGCTGTCCAGCCGCCCGACGACGGTGGCTTCATCCGCATCAGCTCGAACGAAAACGCCCGGGGCCCCGGGAAGTCCACGATGCAGGCGTTGCAGTATGCAACCTCTGCCCGCGTCGGGCGGGGCTATCCGCCAGACCATGTCGACGACCTGACGACCACGATCGCCGCGACCTACGGCGTCGCCAAGACCAGTGTCATCGTGGCGACGGGATCCGGTCCCATCCTCGAGGGCGCGGCGCGCGCGTTCTGCTCGGCGGACAAGGCGCTGGTCACGGCCGCGCCGACCTACGCGACCTGCGAGCAGACCGCGCGCCGTATTGGCGCGCCTGTGAAGGTGATCCAGGTGGATCGCTCGCTCGGGCTCGACCTCGAGAAGATGACCGAGGCGGCCAAGGGCGCCGGCCTGGTGTTCTTCTGCAATCCCAACAACCCGACGGGCACGGTGCACAACGCCGCGGCGGTCGAGCGCTTCGTCCGCGCTGTGAAACAGGCCTCGCCCGACACGAAGATCCTGATCGACGAGGCCTACATCGACTACGTGCACGATGCCACCGCGAAGACGGCGGCGCCGCTCACGCAGGAACTGCCGGGCGTGTTCATCACCCGTTCGTTCTCGAAAGCCCACGGCATGGCGGGCCTTCGTCTCGGCTACGCGATTGGCCAGCCCGACACGTTGCAGGCGATCTCGCGCGCCTGGGGGCTCGGCAGCATCAACACCCTCACGGCGGCCGCCGGCGTCGCGTCGCTCAAGGACGTCGCGCACATCGCCGAAGAGCGGGCCGAGAACGCCCGCGTACGCGACTTCACGCTGCAGGCCTTCAAGGATCTGGGCTACGAGGGCGCGGATTGCCACACCAACTGCATCTTTGTCGACCTGAAGCGGCCGGCAAAGGAGTTCCGCGAGGCGTGCGCTGCGCTCAAGGTGACCGTGGGCCGCGACTTCCCGCCGTTCGAGAAGTCGCACAGCCGGATCACGCTCGGTTCGATGGCCGAGATGCAGAAGGCCGTAGTCGTCTTCCGACAGGTGCTGACCGCGTCGACGAGATCGCAAGCCCGCTAGCGCGGGCCGCGTCCTGGGGTCGGCGGCGCCGTGTGGCGCTGCCGGCCCATCCTTCCCCTCAGACCCTCATCCCCTTCGGCCCGTGGCCATCACAGCCGCGCCAGCATCTTTGAACCTTCGCGCAGAACTCACTGGCGAGGCGGCGGCGTTCGACGCGCGCCAACGGCCGGCATCGACGCTGGT
>JANNEJ010000992.1:0-1814 GCA_031378585.1 Acidobacteriota bacterium
GAGAGGTGGTGTGCATCGGTCGTGGGCCGCGCCGAGGTGCGCACGAGTATATTGGCGGCCGTGCCCACCATCACCGTCGTCTCGCCTCCTGATGCCGCCGCCGACGCCGTCGTGACGGCCGGCCTGCGCGCCCACTTGTCACCGATGTGGGGCCATCCCGCGCGCATCGACGTGTCCGCCTACTTGAAGAACGACGCCGGGCAGGTCGTGGGCGGCCTTCTGGGATATCTGGCGTGGGGCTGGCTCTACATCGATCGGTTCTGGGTGGACGCGGCGTTCCGGCGACGCGGGTACGGAGCGGAGCTGCTGGCGGCGGCAGAGCTGTTTGCACTCGAGCACGGGTGTCGCGACGCGCACCTCGACACGTTTGGCGACGAGGCCCTGCCGTTCTACGCGCGGCATGGATACGAGGTGTGGGCGACGCTCGAGGGCCTGCCCCCAGGCGGTCGCAAGCACCATTTGCGCAAGAGGCTAGGGACATAGAGACTAGGGACTGGGGGCTGGGGTCTAGGGGCTGGGGTGGGTCCGCTCGGTGGGCTTCGCCCACCTCGCTCGCTGGAGCTGGCCCAAAGTCCGACTTGCGCAGTCCTATATGCAGGTCCTAATATAGGACCCTGGTGGTCGTATTTCCTGCGGCCACAGTGGCAGGTGTGGTTGTGGGCCCCAGTCCCCAGCCCCCAGCCTCCAGGACAAGCAATGCTGAGGCTTTCCAAGAAAGCGGACTACGCGCTCATCGCCATGCGGCACCTCGCCGGTGGCGACGCCGGTACGTCCGCCAGCGCCCGCGAGATCGCCGAAAGCTACGCCATCCCGCCCGAGCTGCTCGCCAAGGTACTGCAACGGTTGGTGCGCGCCGGCCTGCTCGTGTCGGTGCAGGGCACGCGCGGCGGCTACAAGCTCGTGCGCGACGCGCAGCGGATGACGGTGGCCGATGTGATTCAGGCCATCGACGGGCCCGTGGCCGTCACCGCGTGTTCGCCAAGCGACCACGCGTGTGAGCAGTACGAGCGCTGCGAGATTCGCGACCCGCTCTGGAAGATCAAGACGCGCATCGTCGACGCGCTGGCCACTGTGAGCCTGGCGGAACTGGCCGAGCCCCACGTGCCGTCGCCGGCCGTGTCGGCGCCCCTTGTGATGCATGCCGCGCCGCGCGCGCAGGCGTCGGCGGAGAAGTGACGCACATGGCATCCGTTCGGCCCATCTACCTCGATCATCACGCGACCACCCCGGTGGACTCGCGCGTGCTGCAGACGATGCTGCCGTACTTCAATCATCTCTTCGGCAACGCGTCGAGCCGGCAGCACGCCTTCGGCTGGCAGGCGGACGAGGCCGTGGAGCACGCGCGTCAACAGGTGGCGCAGCTGATTGGGGCCCGCGCCAAAGAGATCGTGTTCACGAGCGGCGCGACCGAGGCCAACAACCTGGCGATTCGCGGCGCCGTGGCCGCGCGGCGCGCCGATGGCGGCCACATCGTGACCGTCACGACGGAGCACAAGGCGGTGCTCGACGTGTGCGCGAGCCTCGAGCAGGCAGGCTGCAGCGTCACGCGCGTGCCGGTGGAGTCCGATGGGCGCGTGGACGTCGACCGGTTCACGGCGGCGCTTCGTCCCGGCACGGTGCTGGCCTCGGTGATGACCGCCAATAACGAGATCGGCGTGCTGCAGCCCATCGCGGATCTGGCCAAGGCGTGCCGCGCGCGCGGCGTGTGGCTGCACACCGATGCGGTGCAGGCTGCCGACCACGTGCCGGTGGATGTGGTGGCCCTCGACGTGGACCTGGCCTCGATCAGCGCGCACAAGATGTACGGCCCCAAG
>JANNEJ010000997.1:0-2278 GCA_031378585.1 Acidobacteriota bacterium
GAGAATCCGGATCACGCCCTGGGCCGCGCGCCGGACCCCGTGCGGGTCGCGCGACCCCGTGGGCCGCTCGCCGGCGACGAACATCCCAGCCACGGTGTCGATTTTGTCGGCCAGCGAGACGGCCGCCCACGACACGGCGGCCGCGCCGAGGTCGGACCGCGCTGGGGCTGCGTCGGCATCGACGGCGGTCGGCAGGTAGTGGTGGTAAATTGCCTTCCAGATGGCTTCGGGCTGCCCTTCTTCGCGGGCGTAGATCCCGCCCATGGCGCCCTGCAGCTCGGTCAGCTCGCGCACCATGCTCGTGCCAAGGTCGGCCTTACAAAGGTGCGCGGCGCTGGCGGCGCCGTCGGCCGCATCGGGACGCCCGAACACATCGGCCGCAATCCAGCGAGCCAGGGGTTCAAGCCGATCGGCTTTATCGCGGAAGCTGCCGAGACCCTGATGGAAGGTCACGGTAGCCAGGCGCTCGCGGTGCTGCTCGAGGGACTGCAGCCGGTCGGCATCCCAGAAGAACCGCGCGTCGCGCAGGCGGGCCGTGAGCACGCGCTCCAGATTGCGCACCACCATCTCCGGCTTCTCTGGCTCCATGTTGAGCACGGCCAGAAACACCGGCAACAGCACCTCTTGCGCAGACACCAGCGGAAAGAAGTGCTGATGATGAATCATCGTGGTCGTCAGCACTTCCGACGGCAGGCGCAAGAACTCCTCTGGGAACGTGCCAGAGACAACCGCCGGATACTCCACCAGGTCGGGCACTTCGTCGAGCGCGTGCTGCCCGGCCGGCGAGATGCTCACGCGGCCGCCACGTCGCCTGGCTTCAGCGTCGAGTTCACGCCCGATCCGGTCGTGTCGCTCGCCTCGCTCAATCACGACGAAGTTCTCGCTGAGACGCTTGCGGTAGTCGTCGAAGCTCTTCACCTTGATCGCACGGCCGGCGCGGCCGCTCGTGGTGAGAAAGCGATGCCCGAACGTGACCGCGCCCGACCGCACCTCCTGTACGAGTGGACCAGCAGCGGAGACCGCCCGCAGGATGTCGAACGGGACCACGCGACCACCGTAGAGAAACAGGACCCAGCGGATGGGCCGGCCACTGAGCAGTTCGCCCTTGCCGTCGTCGAGCAGAGCGTCCCAGCGCAGGTGTTTTGGATACTGCAGGTCGCGCAGCGCCGCCGCCAGCACGCCAGGCAGCACGTCAATGGCGGTCTTGCCACGCAACTGGCGGCGAAACGCCAGATACATGCCTTTGGGCGTCTCGACCCGCTGCAGCAGCGACGGCGCCACGCCCTGTTTGCGCGCGAAGCCCAGGCCGGCACCGGTCATCTCGCCATCAGGCTGGAACGCCGCCGACACCGGCGGTCCCATCACCAGGTCCTCGAAGTCCGTCTGGCGCTCGGGCACCCGCTCGGCACGCACGACGAGTCGTCGCGGGGTGCTGAATGTCTCGACCGGGGCGTCAACCGGCATGCGCTCCTCGGCCAGCCGCGCCTCGATCCGCGCGCCGAACTGCGCGGTAAGTCCCGGCAGCCAGCTGGCTGGCAGCTCCTCCGTCCCGATTTCGATGAGCAGTTCTCTATCCATGGCAGTCACATGCGGGTGCGGCGATCACTGGCCCGCACCAGTGGGCCGGGCCGCCGCGGCAGCGTCGGCCCCGGCGGCGTACTCGCGGCACAAGCGGACGGCCAGCTGCCGGACTCGCAGGATGTACGCCGTGCGCTCGCTCACGCCGATGCTGCCGCTCGAGTCGAGCAGGTTGAACAGATGGGAACACTTGAGTCCGTATTCGAGTGCCGGCAGCAGCAGCTTCGCATCGGCCAGTCGCAGCGCGAAGGCATAGTTGGCGTCGAACTGCCCACGATGAAACGCGGCGAAGTCGCCGGCCGAAATACCGGTGTCCTGGTTGAAGGCGTACTTCGACTGCTCCACTTCCTCGCGCAGCCGCACCTGACCGTACGTCACGCCCGGCGCCCATTCGAGATCGAACACGTTGTCGACCTTCTGCAGGAACATCGCGATCCGCTCGAGCCCGTAGGTGATCTCGGCCGACACCGGCGAGAGATTCACACCGCCGACCTGCTGGAAATAGGTGAACTGCGTAATCTCGAGCCCGTCGAGCATCACCTGCCAGCCTATGCCCCAGGCCCCGAGCGCCGGCGATTCCCAGTTGTCTTCCTCGAACCGCACGTCATGCGCGCGCAGGTCGATGCCGCACGCCTCGAGACTCTGCAGATACAAATCCTCCACGTCGTCGGGCGCCTGTTTCAGGATGTCCTGTAACTGA
>JANNEJ010001010.1:0-1577 GCA_031378585.1 Acidobacteriota bacterium
GCTGCGACACAGCTGCTCGGCCTTGCGGAGCAGGCCGGCGTGCTCGGCGAGCTGGCGCAGGGCCTGGCGCTCCGAGCCGGTCAGATGCGGCGCCAACTCGCCGAGCAGGTAGATCTGCAGGCGCATGGGCAGCCGGGCGAAGTCCCGAGTGAACCGCAGATGACGCTCGCCTTCGGCCAGCGCCTCGCGCAGGGCCGTACGCACCGAATCGAGCCGTCCGGCGCTCCAGCGCTCGTACCACAACCACCACCAGGCATGCGTCACGAGCAGACCCACGCCAATGGCCAGCGCCATGACCTCTGCAAAGAGCACCATCCGGACGAGGGCGTCAGGAGACACGGTTCGATCCTGCCAGCGCCGAGCGCAGCCGGCGCATCAGCACGGGCAGGCTCACCGGCTTGGTGATGTAGTCGACGGCGCCGAGCTCCATCGCCTTGATCATCTCGGCCTCGACCGAGCGCGTCGTCACGACCACCACTTTGGTCGTCCGGAGAATGCCGGCGACGGCGAGCTGACCGAGGAGCGATAGCCCGTCGAGGCCGGGCAGCCCGAGCTCGAGCACGATCAGCCGGGCGCGGATCGGCGTGTCCGGGTGGGTGAGCAGGTCAAGGGCCTCGCGGCCGTCGCCAATCGTGCGCACGCGGTGCCCGCGCGTCTCGAGCGCGTGCTCGACCAGCGCCGCAAACGGCGCGTCGGCGTCAATCACGATGGCATCGGCGGTCCAGTCGATGCGTGAGGTCTCGCCGCGCGTGACCGCCTCCACGCGGTTGCCGCCGTGGCGCTGCGCGGTCGAGAGCGCCGCCTCGGCGGCTCTGATGAGGGGATTCGCATCGGCCCCGTCCACACCGATCTGCGAGATCCCTGCGCTGAACGACGCGGCGACGGTGACCTTGTCGGCCGCTTCCACCGATTGGTCGCGGAAGCCTTCGAGCAGTTCGGCCATGCGCTGCACGCCGTCGTCGGCCTTCATCCCGAGGGCGGCCACCACGAAACGCCCCGGGGCGGCGTGGGTCACGAGGTCTTCCGCGCGAAAGGCCCGGCCCAGCCGGCGTCCGAGCAGCGCCGACAGCCGCGCGGCCGATTCGCTGTCGCCCGCCGCGTGCAGGGCCGCGAGTCCATCCACTTCGGTGACCACGATCGAGAGCGCATGGTTGTAGCGGCGGGCGATGCTGATCATGCGTTCCACCATCGGCATCGCCGACCGCAGGTGGTGCAGGCGTGTGGAAGGGTCGAGGTCGGCCGCGAGCCGCTGCGTGCGCCCGCGATCGAGGCGATTGCGCACGACCGCTGGGAGCGCGCCACTCACAGCGGCGACCGGCACGCAGTCGTCCACGCCCGCTTCAGCGGCCCGCGCCGCGGTCGAGGCGTCGGCGCTGGCCGTGATCAGCACGACGCTGATGGGCGCGACATCCCAGTCGCGGCGCATCGCGCGCGGCACGTGCAGCGCGCTGCCGCCCGCCATCGTTTCGTCGAGCACGCACAGCTCCGGGCGCGACTGCGAGGCGGCGTTCCACACGCTCTCGGTGCTCTCGTGGACCTCGACAAACGCGCCGACGCCGGCCAGCAAGTCCAGGGTC
>JANNEJ010001029.1:0-2641 GCA_031378585.1 Acidobacteriota bacterium
CGTGACGGGCACACCAGCCTCTGCGAGGGCGGAGCCGGTGTCTTGTCGCGAGCGCAAGTGCTCCGAGAGCGCGGCGGTCGAATCACCGAGTCCGCCCAGATAGATGATGCGGGCGACGCCGGCTGCGGCAGCAGCGGCGCCAAACGACCTCGCCGCGCGGATATCACGGTCGTGGAAGTCGCGCCCGGCTCCGAGGCTGTGCACCAGGTAGTAGGCGACCTCGATGCCGGCCAGGGCCGGGCCAAGCGAGGCGGAATCGAGCACGTCGCCGCGCACGATGGTCACCTGGGCGGCCCACGTTCGACCTTGAAGCCGCGAAGGATCGCGCACCATGCAACGCACCACATGGCGGCGGTCGAGCAGCTGCGGCACGAGGCGGCCGCCGACATAGCCATTGGCGCCGGTGACGAGAACGTGCATCACACTGTGGGACGCGCACCCGACTGAGCGCGGTCCGCGGCGTCCAGGACGAGGACGGCACGAACCGCAATCAACCCAGAACGCCTAGCGCGTGGCCGCCGCGGCGCGCGCGGCCATCTGTTCCTGACGCTTGCGCGTCAGGTGCGGCGTGATGCCCAGAAGGCGCTGAATGACCATCAGCTGGCCGCGGTGATGCATCTCGTGCTCTTTCGCGCCGAGCAGCATCTCGAAGCGACACTTGCTAGGAGGCGTGAGGCCGGCGGGGAAGTGCACGTGTTCGCCGAGCTGGTCGTCGGTGAGCGTGTCGAGCCAGGCGGCAAACTGCTCGCCGCGCATCGTGAGGGCATCGACGATGGCGGCCTTGGTGGTCAGTGACTTCTCGATATGCGCGGCCTGGCCCATGTACGTGCCGAAGTCTTCCATCGACACCTGGGTCTTCTTGTCGACGCCGTGCAGCGCGTGGTGAAAGTTCGTGCTGGCCGCCACGTGGGCCAGCGTGCCGGCCACCGTCATGCTGCCGTCGATCGGGGCGAAGCCGTACTTGTCTTCCGGGATGTCCTGCGCCGTCTGAATCGTGTTCTGACGAACCGTGCGAAACGCAGTGGCCAAGTCCTTGGCGCCGTAGTAATTCATGTGTGCGTGTGCTCCTGAAGGTGTGAACGTGTCCAAGTGTAACGGGGCCTGTCACCGAATTGTAACGGGGCCTGTCACCGCCGTGCGCCCGTGGTGTTCAGATTCTGCTGCCAGGTGCTGCCAGGGGTCTGACCCCGATGGCACCGCTATTGCGCCAAGGGCGGATAACCGCGCAGCGCCTGCGTGAGCATGACGGCCACGGCAACGAGCCACAGGGCGTCCACCGCGCCGACGGCTCGTCGGCGCGAAAGGGCGTCAGAACTCCGCTCCCAGCAGGGGGAGCGCCTGCTGGGCGTGCGGCCCAGTGTGATTGTCGATCCGAAGATCGCCCCGGGGTGAAGGATTAGTTCAGCAACGCCAGTCCCCGGGCGCCGTCAAACCCCGGCACGCTGTGTCCCAGGTTGGCGACGATCGCTAATCCAGGCAGGCTGTCGATCACAAATAGCAGGAGGCCCAGCCGGACGACCGTAAATGAGCCGGCGCGACCAACCGGTGTGTCGCGTCGCAGGATCCAGCATCACGACAGTGGCGACCGTGTTGACCGTTGTCGAGAGCCCGATGATCTGAAGCAGCGCGCCATTGAAGAACGTGGAGTAGTTGAAGTGTGACGTCGTGCCGCGTGAGGCCTGGAACGCGATGCAGACGATCTCGATCGCCAGCGCCAGATGACGGTGTTGGGTAGGCGTGTGCGTGCGCGCGGACGGGGCTGCACTTCGCCATGAACCACGCATCGCGGCGAGGAAGAGTGCGGTCGACGCCAGGAACTCCACGGCGTGATCTGCGGGTGGATGCCGGCGACCAGGTGCGAATCGAGTGGCCGCGGCATCGTGGTGTTCCTGTCGGATACGTCAGGCCTCGAGTTGCACGGACCGCCTGCGCCAGGTGCGAATCGAGAAATACGCGAGGAGGCCAATGGGTCCGAGCATGAACGTCATAAAGAGGCACGGCACGACCACCAGATGAGGGATGCCGTGGCGCTGCGCATCGCGCACTTCCCACGCGCCGACGAAAAGGTCGAAGGCGAGATAGTGCACCCAGCCAGCCAGCAGTAGTGCCGGATTCGAGAACAGCTGCGCGACGTCCGACAGCGAGCCGAAGCCGCCTTCGCCTCGGCCGAAGTGCTGCGCGATGAGGACCAGATACACCACTGAGATGGCAAGTGGGACTGCGACCGCCGCCACGAGGTAGGCCTGCCGCTGACGGGGGAGAAAGATTAAAGACGCCCAGCCAAGTAGGGCGAGAGTGCCACACGCCGAGAAGATCGACTCAAGCATATTGCCAATTATAATTGCCGAAGGGGTCTGACCCCTTCGGCCCAGCTCTTGCGGGCAGTCGTCTTACAGGGCTCCGACACCTCGACCGTCGGCACTGGCTGATTGACGAGACGTAGCCACTCAGCTGCCACCGGCAACTCCACGGGGGCGAGACTGATGAGACGAGGCGTCCCAAGGCGCTCGCTGAGGCTGGACCAGCGCCAGTCCTCGGCTCGTTCTACCAGTGTGGCCCTGAGAGGATTCGCCTCGACATACCGAATGGCGCGCATCAACCGTGTGTCAGTGTCGAGCGGGAACGCGTGATAGCGCCCCTG
>JANNEJ010001031.1:0-7883 GCA_031378585.1 Acidobacteriota bacterium
AACCTCTCGGGCTCGACTTCTCGCATCGACGTGGCGCCGCCCGAAGCCAAGACCGCACCAATAGTCACACCCGCGGCAGCTCTCCAAGGTATCGTCGTCAACGCCCGAGCCCGCGGCGCCAGCGGCCGTTGCTGCCCCGCCGGTCTCGAAACTCAATCCCTTCGTCGTCGCGGCGTTTGGCAAGCAGCGCCGCACGCTGGACCTCGGCGACGGCATCCTGACCAACAGCTACTGCGACCCACTGCTTGGCCTGAAGGCCGGGCTGCAGTTCCAGGTGACCCCCAATGTCGTCATCGCTCCGTCGGTGGGCGTGGGCGTGAACTTCGACGACGGAGACCGGACGAGCTTCTTTGGCGAGGTCGAGGTGAATCGGATCTTCAAGGGCGGCGCCTACCTCGGCACTGGTCTCGGACTCTACGACTTCACCCACGGCGACAACATCACCCCGAGCGTGCTGCTGCATGCTGGCCTGCCGCTCACGAAATACGCCGACGAGCGCTCGCGCCTGCTGTTCGTGGTGGAGGGGCGGCTGTTCCTCGACCAGATCGACAGCATCGACAACAACTACCAGTTCTGGGGCGGCTTCCGGTACATCTTCCGGTAGGTCCGCCCACGGGGCAGGCTGACTGCCGTGCTCACCGGTCGACGGCGTCTGCTTCGGCAGACGTCGTCGATGTCACCTCACGCAAGTCTCTCGACCAGCGTTGGCTCCGCCGGCACTGCGGGAACGACGGAACATTCCACGCCAGCCTGAACAGCCGGCAGAAGGATTCCCATGGGACTGCTCATCACCCTCTTGATCGGCGGCATCGTCGGCTGGCTCGCCAGCATGTTGATGAAGACGAACGCGCAGATGGGCATGATTGCCAACGTGCTCGTCGGCATCGTGGGCGCGGCGCTCGGCAACTGGCTGGGCGCCCAGGTCGGCGTGGCCAGCGGCTACATCATGTCGGTGATTGGCGCGATGGTGCTCATCGGCCTCCTCAAGGCGCTGGGCGTGTTCAAGTAACGTGGCCCCACGGATGGTTCTTCACAAGACCAAACGCGTAGGCGGCGGCTAGCCGAGGGACGTTGGGACTCGCACCCTGTCATCCGGCCCAGACCAAATGATTGAGGAGCGAGGTTGAGGACCTCAGGCTGGCTCGCCTGGGCGGCCGCGGCGGGCGCCGCGCTCGTCGGGGGGCTGAGCTTATTCGCGCAGTCGCCCCCGGTCACCCGCTGGAGCCGCGACTGGGTCGTTCGGCAGGCGGCGGAACGCTGGCAGCTCGACCTGTCAGCCGCAACACTCACCGCCAATCTCGTCACGCGCCGGGTGACGCTCGACGACGTGCGACTGGCTGTGCCGGGTCACGGCGACGAACCGTTCTTCACCGCGCGCCGCGTATCGGTGACGCTTCCGTGGGCGGTGTTTCGCGGCGTGGTGCGCCTCACGGAGCTCGAGGTGGACGGCGCACGCGTGCTGCTCGTGCGCGAAGGCGGCGTGCTCGTGAACCTGCCGCCGCCCTCGGGCACGCCTGCACCCGAGACGCCCCGCCGGCTGGACGTGCGAGGCCTCGAGGTTCGCGGGCTCGACGTCGACTACCTCGACCGCACCGGCGACATCGACGTAGAAGTACGCGACCTGCGCGCCGCGCTCTCGGAACGCGACATCCGCATCTTTGCGGGAGCCAGTGGCACGATCACTGCGGCATCGGTCGGCGTCCGCATCGGCGACCGTTCGACGACGAGTGGCCCGGTCGAGGGGCGCATGGCCTTCGATGGATCGAACGTGTCGCTGCAGGCGCTCACCGCGCCGTTCCCCGAGGCCCGCGTGGTGGCGGATGGCCGGATCAACCGCGTGCTCGACGACGTGCGATTCGCGCTCACGCTGGCCGGCACGCTCGACTTCGCGTCCCTGGCCGCGTGGACGCCGCCGCCGGTGCCCGTCTCCGGCGCCGGCACGTTCACCGGCACGTTCGAGGGACCGCTTGGCGATTACGCGCTGCGCGCAGACTTCAGCTCCGACGCCGCGACCATCGGACGGGTGCAGCAGGTCTCGCTTGGCGGCGTGTTGACGCTGACCTCGCCGCGGGCCGTCGTCGCGCCCCTGACCATCACCACGCCGCCCCAGGGCGGCACCGCGCGGCGCGGCGTGTTCGACGGACGCTTCGTCTACGAGTTCGGCGGCTCCACCGCATTCGATCTCGGTGGCGCGTTTCGCGATCTCGATCTCGACATGGCGCTGGCGTTGTACGAGCAAGACCCCGTCTCGGCGGCCGCGTGGCAGCAGGGCACGATCTCGCTTACCCGCGACGCGCCGTTGGCGCCCATGCGCATGCGCGCCCAGGGTCGGAGCACGCCGCTCGTGCGCACCGATCGCGTGGCGCTGGCCGGCACCTGGGACGCGACGCTGAGCCAGGACCGCTGGGTCGTGCGGCACGACCACCGGCTGCTCGATACCGGGCGCGCGTTTGGCACGCTGCAGTGGGCCGCCGGCGGCGAGCCGGCGCGCACGGCGCTGACCGGACCTGTCACCCTCGAGATCTCGGAGGTGGGGCCGGCCATTCGAGCCGCGCGGCGCTCGGGCATCGGCATGTCAGAGGCGCTCGTCGCGCTGACGGGCACGGCACACGGCGCGCTGACCGTGGGCGGCACGCTCGAGCGGATGCTGGTCACGGGCCACGTCGAGTCTCTCGACCTGGTGCTGCCGACCGGCGCGGGCGCAACGGCCAGCGCCGAGATCGCCTACGACGAGGACTCACTGAGCGCGTCGAGCTTTGCCTTCGACACGCCGGGCGCGCGCGCGACCGGCCAGGTGCAGATGGGTATGGTGTCGAGCCAGCTCTCAGGCGCCTTCGAGGCGTCGATCGATTCCCTGTCGATCTTCCTCGCGCCGTGGGCGGAGGCCTCGTTGGTGGCGGGCACGCTCCAGATTGCCGGCACGATTGGCGGCACCACCGACGTGCCCGATGTGCCGCTGCGCGTGCAGTCCACACCGGTCACCTATGACACCCAACGCCTCGGCACCCTGGCGGGCGACGCGCGGCTGCTCGGCACGGATCTGAGCATCGATCGGCTGGTACTCGATCAGGGCCCCGGCCAACTGCGCGCCTCTGGACACGTGGACTACGAGTCCTACGCCTACGACGCCACGGTGGAAGGACACGGCCTGACGTGGACGCGTCCCGTCCCCGGGGCACAGGTGGAAGCGGTGAGCGTGGACGTCGCGTACGCCGGCACGGGCACGCTCGAAGAGCCCGGCGGCGCTGGCACGCTCACGATGGTCCCGCTCGGAGGCGACATGGCCGACCTGGTGGGCACGGCCGATGTGCGGTGGCAGTTTGTGAACGGCACGCTTGCAGCCACGGCCTTTCTGCCGAAGCTGCGTGCGTGGGCGCAGGCCAATCTGGAGACGCGCGCGCCCTACGAGTTTCGCGGCACGGCGCTCGTCAGTCGTCTCGACGTGCAGCCGCTGGCGCTCGCGGCCGGTGCGTTGACCGAGGCGGTGTCGGGCACGGTGGGGTTCAGTTCGTCGTTCCAGGGCACGCTGAACGACATCGGGAACGCCACGGCGTTTGTGAACCTCCAAGACCTCGAGGTGTCGGTCGGAGGGTTGCCGGTGCGCCTGGACCGTCCCGCGCGCCTGACCGTTCGCGCCGACGACTTCAGCGTGGACGACCTGGCGATGCGCGCCGGCGACAGCACGCTCGCGCTTTCTGGCCGGTTCCGCGACGGCCTGGACCAGCCGCTGCGCGCGGTGTTTGCGGGCCACATGGGCGACGTATTCGCCATGGGGCGCTCGTTCGGCGCGGTGCCCCCCGGCGTGTCGGCCACTGGCGAATTAGCCGCGACCTGGGAGAGCCTGGGCGGCCTCGCGAGCGCGCGGTCGACTCTCACGCTGACCGGCGGCACGGTCACGATGGCCGGGCTGCCGACTATCGAGGCGCTCACGGCCGGTGCCAGCTTTGATGGCGCCACGCTGGCCGTCGACACGCTCAGTGCCGTGTGGCAGGGCGGGGCCATCACAGGGACGGCCCGCATCCCGCGCGAGCTGCTCGAGTCTGGCACCGGCGGAGCCGGGGGAACGGGTGCTCGTGCCGGACGCGTGGACCTGGCAATGAAGGGTCTCACCGAGCAGGCCCTGCGGCCGTGGCTGCCGGCAGACCTGCTCGCCAAACTCGAGGCGCGGGTGTCGGCCACGCTGGCGCTCTCATTGACCAGCGTGGGACTGGACGGCGTCAGCGGCACACTGGTCCTCGATGAAGCCGCGGTCACGGCGGCCGGAGTGCCGATTTCACAGGCCCGCCCGGGCCGTCTGTCGATTGCGAACCGCGTGCTGCGCTTCGACGACGTCGCCTTCAGCGCAGGCGAGCCGGTCGTGATTGGCGGCACCGTGACGTTTGGCGAGACGACCGCGCTCGACGTCACGCTCACCGGCGCGCCGGGGCTGCGCCCCTTCTCGGTGCTGTCGCCGCTTCTTTCGGTGGACGGCATCGCGAAGCTCGACGTGCGGGTCACCGGCACGCCGGAGGCGCCACGCTTTACCGGCCGCCTCGACCTCGAGGAGGCCGAGGTCGTGATGCGCAACCCGCGCGTGATTGCGTCCGACATCAGCGGTCCGGTGCTGCTCCAGGGCGACCGCGTAGAGCTGCCGGGGCTCACCGGTTTCATCAACGGCGGCGTCCTCGACGCCAGTGGCAGCGTCACGCTCGACGGTCTTCGGGTGAGCGGCGGTGAGGTCACCTTTCAGGCCAACGGCGTGGCCGTCGAGTACCCGCGCAACGTCGACAGCGAGATCGATGCGCTGCTGGTTTTCACTCCCGGCCCCGGGCGGCCGGTGCTGAAGGGCGACGTCCGGGTGCTGCGCGGCGCCTACCGGGCCACCATCAGTCTACCGGCGCTCGTGGCCCGAAATGCCGCGGCGCTCACGCCCCCGGCGCAAGCCACCTACGTTGACGGCGTGCGCCTCGACATTGCGCTTTCCACCGAGGACGACCTCGTCGTCGACAACAACTACGGCCGCTTCGAAGCCGGCGCCGACCTGCGTCTGCAAGGCACCGTGGGGCGGCCCGGCGTGACGGGGCGCGCCGAGCTGCGGGACGGCGGCGAGGTGTTCATGCTCGGGGGGCGCTATCGCCTGAACGCCAGCACCATCTCGTTCACGAACCCCGCCGCCATCGAGCCCGATCTCAACATCGCGATGGTCACCCAGTCAAACGGTGCGGAGGTGACGTTGACGCTGTCGGGCACCCTCGACCGTCTGCAGACCGACGTGGCCTCGAGCGATCCCGCGGCGACGAGCCAGAGCGTGATGGGCGTGCTGCTCGGCGGCAACTCGCTCGGCCGCGAGGACGCCGTGGCGCTGCTCTCGGGCGAGCTGCTGGGTGTCACCGGGCGCGCCGTCGGCCTCGACAGCCTGCGGCTCGAGCGCGGTTTCAACGCCGACACCATTCGCGAAGACCCTGGCCTTATTGCCGACGCCACCGACCCGTCGACCCGACTGACCGTGTCGAAGCGTCTGCGCGCCAACGTGGAGGTGATCCTGTCGCAGGCCCTCGGGCAGGCCGGCGCCCTGTCGGCGGTCGTCAGCTACAAACCGTTTCGGGGCGTCGAGCTTCGCGCCACGTCACGCGACAACAACGACCGGGCCTATGCGATTCGCCACGAGCTGTCCTTTGGCGGCAGCCCGGCGCCGGTGGTGCCACGCCGCACGCTCCCGCAAGTGGCGGAGGTGACCCTGGACGGCGTCGCCGCCGCAGACGAACCCGGACTGCGTTCTGCACTGCGGCTCACGGCGGGCCGGCAGTTCGACTTCGTCCGCTGGCGCGAGGATGTCGAACGGGTGCAGGCAGCGTATCGGACGCGCGGGTTCCTGGAGGTGCGGGTGCGCGTGTCACGCGCCGACCAACCCGACGGTCGCACGGTGCTCGTGTATCGCGTCACCCCAGGCCCCCGCACCGAGCTCAGGATCGAAGGCACGGACGTCTCGGCAGGCCTGCGACGCCGTCTGGAGACGGCCTGGTCAGACAGCGTGTTCGAACGGTTCCTCATCGAGGAACTGCAGCGCGAGGTGGCGCGGGATCTCGTCTCACGCAACGTGATTGGCGCCACGGTTGAAGCGACGGTGCCGGAGTCGACCGAGACCAGAAAGGTCGCACAGGTCGTGGTGCGCAACGGGCAGAAGGCGGGTGCGCGCGAGCTGGTCTTCGACGGGGCCCAGGCGATCTCGGCCGACGCGCTGCGCGCTGCGCTCCGCGCGCGGGGCCTGGCCGACGACGCATGGGTTGACCCGTCGGTGATGGTCGAGCCGCTCAGAACCGAATACGCCCGCGCGGGCTACCGCGCCGCGTCGATCCTTCCAGGCACACCTCGGGTCGACGGCGGCAAAGGGATCCTGCCCGTGACGATCACCGAGGGGCCGGTGACCCGGTTGGGCCAGGTGTCGTTCGAGAACGTAGCCGACACCGTGCGTGCGCTGGTGGAGGCGGCGGGCCGCGTACCTGCGGGCCAGCCGTATCGCGATGCCGACGTCGACGCCGCGCAACGCCGCATCGAGGCGGTGTATCGCACGCGTGGCTTCAACGACGTGGCGGTCACGCCTCGCATCGCGGTGAACGACGCGGACGGCACCGCGGCGGTGGTGTTCGTGGTGGAGGCCGGACCCGAGCAGCGCCTCTCGGACGTGGTGGTCGAGGGCACGAGACGGACGCGCCCATCGGCCGTGCTGCGGGCCTTGAGCCTCGCACCTGGCGCGCCGGTGGACTTCGCGCAGTGGGCCAAGGCGCGCAAACGAGTCTTCGATACCAACGTATTCCGCCAGGTCGAAGTGCGCCCCGAGGTGCTTCCAGCGACAAGCCCGGACGGCACCCAGGCCGTGCGCGCCCGCGTCAGCGTGACGGAGTGGCCCGCGTGGCAACTGCGCTACGGTCTGCAGCTGGACGACAAGAGCCTGGCCTTGCCCGGCGGCGACACCGCCGGCGGACGGCGGCAGGAACTGGGCGTGATTGCCGACGTGCAGAACCGCAACGCCTTCGGCCGCGCCTTGACCTACGGCCTGTACGGACGGCTGCAGCCCGACGTGCGATCGAGCAACGCCTACCTCACGTTTCCGACCCTGTTTGGCCGCACCGTGCAGACCAACGTCTTTGCCTCGGCGTCGCGGGAAGACCTGTCGTTTGACGAAGGATCGGAGGCGGATCTGCGGCGCTCTAAGGAAGTAGTGTCGGTCGAACAGCGCATCCTGCGGCACCGCTCGTTCGAACTGGCCTACAGCTACCGGCTCAGCCACGAGGTGCTGAAGCCGTTCGATCCGGACGACCCGTTTCTGCAGGACGTCGTCGTGGGCCGCTTCACCAGCGCCGGCTTCGTCGACCGGCGCGACGACCCGTTTGACGCAACCCGCGGGTGGTTCGGGTCGCTCAGCGCGGAGGAGCTGAGCGAGTTTGCGTCGACCACCGACTCCATCAAACTGCTGGCCACGTTCTATCGGTATCAGCCGCTCGGCCCGGTCACGCTGGCGTCGGCACTGCGGCTGGGCGGCTCGTTTCTCGACACCCTGTCGTTCAGCGAGCGATTTTTCGTGGGCGGCGCCGATACGGTGCGTGGCTACGCCGAGAACGCCGCCGGGCCGCGAGACCTGCGCGGGTTCGCCACCGGCGGCAATGCCCTGCTGGTGCTGAACCAGGAAGTGCGGGGGCCGATCTACCGGTGGCTGAAAGGCGTGCTCTTCCTCGACGCGGGCAATACGTTCGCCTCGAACGCCGACATCTCTCTCGGCGACCTGCAGGTGGGCTACGGAGCCGGGCTGCGGCTCGACACGCCGTTCTCGATCTTCCGGCTGGACCTGGGCGTGCCGGCTCGAGGCGGGAGCCGGCGATGGTACTTCGGCATCGGCCAGGTGTTCT
>JANNEJ010001034.1:0-2727 GCA_031378585.1 Acidobacteriota bacterium
TCGGTCTGCATCCGCGCCAGCTCGGCTGAGCGGCGGTGGGCCTGCACGGTCAGCCCGAGCGCTGCCAGCATCAGCAGCAGCGACAGCGCGGTCGGCCAGTACCGTTGCCCGGCGATGCCGTACGCCGAGGCGAAGGGCGCAGCGCCCACGGCGATCAGCCAGGGGCGCGGCGCCACGCCGGCGGCGAGGCGCGTGCGAATGTCATCGGCCGGACAGAACAGCATGGGGAAGGCGAGGCGCGCGCCCTCGACCGCCGGCGGCAGCGTGCCGTAGACGACGTCGCCAGCGTCGTCGGTGATCCGGAGCTGCAGCGGCACGCCGCCGCCGCGCCGGAGCAGCACGTCGTCGAAGGCGCGGCCGCGCACGCCGGCGAAGAGCCGCTCGCGCATGCTCACGGGTTCGACGACGAAGCCGAGCACGGCGAAGTAGTCGAGGCGCCGCGCGTCGGTCCAGAACAGGCGGAGGAACACGTCGCGGGGCTCGCTGCCCACGCCCTCCGCGGCCACATAGATCTGCTGCATGCCCGCGTGGCGGCGCGCCAGACCCAGCACGGCCCGCCCCAGGTCGGGATCCCGCGCGAACTCGCCGCTACGTCCGTAGAAGAGCACATCGGGATCCGCTGAGGCACCGGGCCCGTCCGGGACGCTCCAGGCGAAAAAGCGGTCGACGTGCGGATACGCCTCCAGGCCGCGGGCGAAGTGTTGCGCCACGAGATCGAGTCGCCCGGCGCGCAGCTCCGGATGATTGACAGCGGCGAGCGTGTCGAAGATCGGCCCGTTGAGCGTGCGCCGCAACTCCACGGCGATGTCGGTGGCCGTTTGCTCGGCGAGCTGGCGGACAATCACCGCGTTTTGCGACTCGAGTGCCGTCAGCGCGCGCTGCTGCAGGTAGAGCACGAGCGCGGCCGCGCCAATCGTGGTGACGATGGCGAGGAGCAGCGGCGGCGGACGCCAGGTGCGACGGGTCAGACGCATCGCGATGGGGCCTTGCCGGACACCTTACGACCCACCCTGTGAGGTGTCAAGGCGCACCGCCGAACTTGTCAACGGGAGTTCTGTCACCCCCAGACCCTGCTAATGTTTCCTATCGTCCTCGCCGAAGTGAACCGAGGCCAGCGTGGCGAGCGCCAATGCCAAACCCGCAGCCGCCGCATCGACTCAGGAATGTCGCTGCCGCCCAGCCTGCCGCGGATTACACGAGGGGATTGCGGGTGGTGAGGCCCGAGAACCGCGAGAAATCGCGGTCGGCCGACCACAGTTCCGCGACGCGATGGTGGAGGCACAGCGCGGCGATTCGCGCATCGTGCACCTGGCCACCGCGTGCCTTCGCGGCTGTAAGCACCTCCCTGAGAGCGTCCCAGTAACCCGGGCCTTCCGTGAGCAGCACAAGGGTGGGAGAGGCGAGCCACGCCTCGACCTGCGCCGTGGCGGCCACGTGCGGGGTCGGCGGGGCATAGATGCGCGGGTGCGTCACGATCGCCAGGAACTCATGAAGACAGGGCCATGGGATCGCCCACGGCGCGGAGCCTTCAGCGAGCACTTGCACGGCGGAGGCCGCCGCCGCGTGCCACTGCGAGTCCTTGCGATGCGCGTAGACGAGCAGGTTGGTGTCGACCGCGATCACGCGCCGCGGCCTTCGTAGATCAGGTCGCGGATCTCGAACCAGCGGCCTTCTTCCATGCCTGGTTGCACGCCCTTGCCCGCAAACGCCGCGTCCTTCAGCCGAAAGCGCGTGCGGGCACCGCGGGCGGCGACGACCGTGCGCAACCCCTCCTCGACCAGAACGCGCAGGGTGACGCCCTCCTTGCGGGCCAGGCGCTTGGCCTCCTCGAGCACCGGCGTGGCAATCTCGATGGTGGTCTTCATGTGGGTCACCATATCATGCGATATGGCGCCCTGGTCAGACGACGGGGCCTGAGCCCCATTACTGCCCGAGCCGCTGCCGGACCTCGTCGAGCCAGTCTGCGACCACGACGATGGCCTGGTTCTCCGTCGCACCGGGCGGCTGCTTGACCAGAAGGAAACGGCCGTCGGCGGCCACATCGTAGGTGCGGCCGGCCACGACGGTAAACAAGGCACTGGTGCTGAACAACGCCGTGGGACGGCCGTACGTGAATGCGTTACCTGCATCCCGTGACGCCGAAACCGCCATCATCTGCGCGTCGGCCGACACGTAGAACAACTCTCGCCCGTTGCGGGCCCAGGCGGGCCGGGTGCCGCCGGTGTTCGAGACCTGCCAGCGTCCGGCGTCGACGGCCGGAAACGGCCGCACGTAGATCTCGAGCCGGCCGGATTCGTCGGACTCGTAGGCCAGCCACCGCCCGTCGGGTGAGACCTCGGGATTCTGCTCCGATCGCGGCGACACCAGCAGCGGCGTCGGAGTGCCAGGTCCGGCGAGCGGCACAGCCTTCATGTCGTAGTTCGCCCCGCTGTTGCCCGCCGAGTAGAAGTAGATCACGGCCTGCCCGTCTGGTGACACGGTCGATGCGATCATCTCTGGTGTCGTCTCCTCAACCAGCGTGTCGGATGTCCCGGTGCCGTCTGCCGCGCGCCGCAGCAGCGCCGAGCGGCCGCCGTCGGTCGACGTATAGAACAACGAACGACCGTCGGGCGACCAGACGGGCCCCCGCTTGTCAGAAGCGTTGGCCTCCTGGGTCAGCCGCGTCAGGATGTCGCGCTCGATGTCCCAAATCCAGATGTCGCGGCGCGTGTCGAGCGCGTCGAGCGC
>JANNEJ010001053.1:0-3379 GCA_031378585.1 Acidobacteriota bacterium
TGAAGGGCATCGTTCATGAAGTAGATGTTGTGGTCGCTCGCAAAGCGATTGCCGCCCGACTTCGTGACCATGTTCATGAAGACGCCCGAGACGTCGCTCTCGGCGGTGCCCGAGGCGGTCTGCATGTTGTATTCCTCGTACATCTCGAACCCGTAGTACATCATCGTGAAGCCGCCGCTGCCGCCGGCCCAGTTGGTCTTGAGGCCGTCGATCGAGAACGACTTCTGGCTGTCGGCCGAGCCGTAGGCCTCGATGTTGTACTGCTGCATGCCCTCGGTCCCGCCCACGTCGAGACGGCCCGTGACCACGCCGGGCACCAGGCCCGCCATCACCCAGGGATTGCGCCCCGACGGAATCGCGTCGAAGAGGTCCTTGGTGATGTTGGTCTGCGTGACGGTGGACGACACGTCGACCACCGGTGACGCACCGCTGACCGTGACGCTTTCCTGCAGCGTGCCGACGCCGAGCTCGACATCGACGCGCGCCGTGCGGGCCACCTGCACGACGATTCCCTCGCGCTTGAGCGTGCCAAAGCCGGTCAGCTCGTAGTTCACTTCGTAGATGCCCGGAGGCAGCTGAAAAGTGTAGCTGCCGGCATCACCCGTGATGGCGCTGCGCGCACCGCCGATGAGCGACGGGCTCGAGGCGCTTACCGTCACGCCGGGCAGCACGCCCGCCTGCGCGTCTCGAACCACTCCAGCCAGTGTGCCGGTTTGCTGCGCCTCGGCCCATCCAGGAAGGCCAATCGCCAGCCCCAGAACGACAACGGTTATCCAACGAGCCAGAACGTTCATAGAAAGGGTTCCTCCAGGAACAGTCATTCGACCAGGGCGGGCATGACGCGGGTTGACGGGCGCCCAGTCTCGACCCGGAAACTTTACAACAGAATCGACGTCAGGGATCGGGTCCTCGGACTATGGGATGGATTCGTCGTCGAGATGCGCGATGAGCTGCCCGGGCGCCGGCCGAATGAGCTTGCGATCGAGCCTGGCCAGGCGACGCTGCGCGTTGACGCGATGCCGGTCGGCAAGTGGCTCCGCTAGTGCATCCAGAACGAGCGTTCTAGCGGCGCCGAAATCCCGCGCCCGATGCTCCTGATAAATGGCCAACGCCTCGCGGGCTTCGCGGCGCAGTAATGCCAAGACGCCACGCGTGGCAAGCAGCGCCCACCACGTGTCGGCTGCGGCTTCCACCCGGCCGGCCCGGCGCTGGCAGAGCGCCAACCGGCGTAACGACTCGCCCCGAAGGCGCGGGTCGGACATGCCGGCCCCCTGTCCTGCGGCTCGCGCGTAGCAGGCCTCCGCCTCGGGCTGACTGCCCAGCCGCTCGTAGAGCCGTCCAAGCCCCAGGCATTCGTAACCGTGTTCGGCTGCGCCCGGTCCACGCACGACCAGCGTGGCCGCCCGGGCACAGACCAGCAGCGTGGACAGCAAGTCGAGGCGATTGTGCTCGAGCACGGCTTCGAGCGGCTCGGCGCGACCGTCGCGCGCGAATTGGAAGAAGCGCGCCGGAATCTCGAATCCCGGAACGTCGCCCACCCGGTGCACGCCCGACAGGTGCTTCTCGAGCACGCCCAGCGAGCAGCTCGACTCGTCGGGATCCGGTCCGGCCATCTCGGGGCGGTCACGCCAGAAGCGGCGGGCGGGATGCAGCGCGTCAAGATGCGGCAGGTGGCCCCACGGCCAGGCGAGGCGATTGAAGCTGAAGCGCATCTCGAGCAGCGGCAGATCGAACGTGCGGCCGTTGAACGTGATGAGGTGCGACCGATCGGCCATCCACTCGGCCAGCGTCGCCAACTGCGCCCGCTCGTGCTCGAAGCCGGGCGACAGGAACTGCCGCACGACGACGCCGTCGCCGTCGAGGCGCGCGCAGCCCACGAGGAAGGCCTGGGTGCCGGCGCCGCCGGCCAGTCCCGTCGTTTCAAGGTCGATCACGCACAGCCCGTCGAGCTCCTGTGCCGCGTCGAGCGGCGCGGGCGTCTGGCCCGCGGTGCGAGCGGCCGGCCACGCCCGGCGCAGCATCCCCAGGCCTTCGGCCGACTGGCGCAGCGTCGAGATGAGGTCGCCGACACGATGCCGCCCATGACGGGCGTCGCCTGGATAGCAGCGGTCCACGACGATGCACAGGCCTTCGGGGCGTTCCACCACCACGCCGCCCAGTGTGTGCGCCGCCTCACGCACGCGATCGGCGCGGGCGGGCGTCGCCCCAGATGCCGGCGCTCGGGCACCGTCGCCAGGCGGCGAGGGCCCTTCCGGTACGGGTGACGGGCCACCCGCATCGACGTCAACACGCGGCACTGCCCCGCCGACAACGGCACGCAAACGCTCGGCGAGCGAAGGCCGCATCGCCGCCATCAGAAGGGCACGTCGTCAAGGGCGGGCGCCGCCGACGGCAACGCCGTGCCCCCATGAAGGGCGGCCAGCAGCGCCAGGGCCACGGTCTTCGCGCGCGGACCGGTTTCGCCAATCGGTCCCACACACGTCGGACACCCGTGGTCGCACTCGCACCCGGCGATGAGTTCACGCGTGCGGCCGAGCAGGTCGGTGTGCATGCCGTGGAGCGGCGCAGAGAAGCCGATGCCGCCGGGGAACGCGTCGTAGAGATAGATGCGCGGCTCGTCGCCGAGGCTCTCGGGAATGGCGGTGCGTCCCCCCACCGGCGTGAGCTCGCCCTCCGCGTCGTCGCCCTGCCCGAAGGCCAGGCCCACGTCGCGCCCGTCGCACATGAGGAGGAGTGTGGCCACGTGCTTCATGGCAAAGCCAAGGCCCACGACGCCGTCGCGCTTGTCGTCCTTCGACCACGGCAGCGCCTGCATCGTGGCGCGCGGCACCGACAGCCAATAGGCGGTCGTGTGCATCTGCTGCTCGGGCAGGTCGAGTTCGCCCGAGCCCACGTTCTCGTTGGTGTAGAACTTGATCTTCTTGAAGCCCACCACACGCGACGACACATGCACGTCGCCGTGCGCGGCCACCTGCCCGGCCCCTTCGGCGGTGTCGAGCACGGTGACCTTCGAGTACGAAATCGCGGTCGTGTAGTAGTCACACTCCACGTCGCGCACGAAGGCCTTGCGGTGGTCGTAGTCGAGCGACTCCACCTGATACAGCCGGCCCTCCACGATGTAGATGGCCTTGGGATGCAGCGTGGTCGGCCCGCTCGTGAAGTCGGTTTCGCCGATCACTTTGGCGCCGGCGCCGATGTCGATGATCACGAAGTTGTCCGACGTGATCGAGCGCAGGCTCACCGCATCGGCCGGATACGACTCGTTCGTCCACGTCCACACGCCATCGTCAGTAGCTGCGTCCGCGTCGACGGCGGCGCCACTGCGGTGCACAAGGCCCTGCTCAGCCAGGATGCCGAGCACGGCCTGGAGGTCGTGCCG
>JANNEJ010001062.1:0-1911 GCA_031378585.1 Acidobacteriota bacterium
GTGCGCACCGGCAAGGTCACGCGCGTGGCCGAGTTCGGCGCCTTCGTGGAACTCGAGCCGGGCATCGAAGGCCTGGCGCATGCCTCCACGTTCGCGCCGACGGGACGGGTGGGCGGCTGGGCGAAGTCGATAGCCGCGGGCGTAACCGGCGCGTTCGAGATCTTGAGCATCGACCTGGCGCAGAAGCGCATCGGCGTGGCGATGGTCGACGAGGGCTCCACGCGCGCGGCTGGCGCCACGGCGGTGCCGACAGGCATCGTGCCTGGCGCGATCGTGGTTGGCAAGGTGGAGAAGCACGAGAAGTTCGGTGTGTTCGTGTTCCTGGCGCCCGGCAAGACTGGCCTCATTCCCTTCTCGGAAACTGGCGTGGACCGAGACCAGGACATGCTGAAGGCGTTTCCCGTGGGGAGCGATGTCGAGGTCGTGGTGCTCGAGGTCGATACCGCCGGTCGCCGCATTCGCCTCAGCAAGAAGGCCGTGGCCGAGCAGCGCGAACAGGCGGAACTGCGGGAGTACGCGCAGCGCCCGGACTCGGCGCCGAGCTCGTCGATGGGATCGCTCGCCGACAAACTGCGCGGGGCGCTCGACACACGGCGCACGTAAGGACGAGCGTCACTTGAACCCGCACCTCCTTCGCAGCGCCGGCGTGGCCGCATTGGGCAGCCTGCTCTTCGGCTTCGACACGGCCGTCATCTCCGGCGCCACCGACGCGCTCCGTCTGCACTACTCCCTCAGCAGCCAACTACTTGGCCTCACCGTGGCCAGTGCCTTGCTTGGCACCATCCTGGGGTCGCTTGGTGTGGGCTCGCCGCTTGACACCTACGGACGACGGCCCGTGCTGCGCGCCCTCGCCGTGCTCTACGTCGTGTCCGCCCTGGGCTGCGGGCTCGCATGGAACTGGACGGCGCTGTTGTGCTTCCGCTTCATGGGCGGGCTGGCGATTGGCGGGTCGTCGGTGGCCGCGCCCATGTACATCGCCGAGATCTCGCCGGCCGCCCTGCGCGGGCGCCTTGTGGCGCTCAGCCAGCTCAACATCGTGGTGGGCATTCTCGTGGCCTATCTGTCGAACTCGCTCGTGGAACTGGCCATGGGCGGACCCGAGTCCAGCGCGTGGCGCGTGATGCTCGGCCTGCCCGCGCTCCCCGCGGTGCTCTTCTATCTGCTCGCCCTCGGCATTCCCGAGAGCCCGCGGTGGCTGATCAAGCAGCGTCGTCATCAGGAAGCGGAAGCCGTGCTCACGCGTGTGGGCAGCGAGCATCCGTCGGCGGTCGTCGCGGAGATCGCGGAGTCTTTGCAATCGGAGACGGTGGCAGCCGACGAGCCGTTCTTCACGCGCAAGTACCGGCGGCCGATCCTGCTGGCGCTCATGGTGGCCACCTTCAACCAGCTGTCGGGCATCAACGCCCTCATCTACTACACAGCGGATATCTTCGCCATGGCCGGCGCGGACCGCACGAGCGCGCTGTGGCAGTCGGTCACCATCGGCGTGACCAACCTGGTCTTCACGCTGCTGGCCATGACGGTGATCGACCGCGTGGGACGCAAGCGCCTGCTGCTCGTGGGCTCGCTCGGCCTCGCGGCCTGCCTGTTCATTGCGGCGTACGCGTTCCAGAACAAGATCGGCGGCGCCCTGCTTCTGGGCAGCCTCATCGGCTACATCGCGTTCTTCGCGTTCTCGCAGGGTGCCGTCATCTGGGTGTACCTGGCCGAGATCTTCCCGAACCGCGTGCGCGCGCGCGGCCAGGCGCTCGGAAGCTTCACGCACTGGTTCTGGGCGGCCGCGGTGAGCTGGAGCTTCCCGGTTGTGGCCGAGGCGTCGGGCGGTCTGGCGTTTGCGTTCTTCGGCGCGATGATGCTGCTGCAGTTCTTCGTCGTGCTGGCGTTCCTGCCGGAAACCAAGGGCGTGTCGCT
>JANNEJ010000038.1:0-4130 GCA_031378585.1 Acidobacteriota bacterium
GGGAAACGCGGGTCTCGAGCGGTCCCGGCGTGGCTCTGGCGCTCAGGCCCTGACTGGCGAACCACACGCCCCCTGTCACGGTGGCCAGACCCACGACGGCCAGCCCGTGCCACACCAGTCGAAGTATGGCCACTAGTGCACCGAGCAGGAGCCAGGACCATCTGGATGGCCGCACGAGCCGCAGGGCCCCATGGCCGCCGGCGCGCGCCCAGGGCCGCCACGCCCATCCGCGCCGACTGCAAACACCGACAACTGCTTGTCGAGTTCCTGTCCATGGCAGGAGGGGCACTCGAACGTGGTGCTTTCACGCACCAGCAGCTCGAAGCCGTGCTGGCAATCCCGGCAGCGGTATTCGTAGAGAGGCATGGCCACAGGATACCGCAGCTGCCGGGCGCCAAGACGGCCTGGCGTTTGCATCGCCGTGCAGGATGCCTTGCGCCGGACCCGCTCAATCGTCACACAATGAAAGCGTCGTGACCGTGATGTCCCTCGGGAATGAGACAGGGAGCCGGGTGGCGCCGTCCCGCTGGCAGTTGTGCGCCACGGCGCTGGCGCTGCTTGTGGCCATCGTGCCGACCCGGCTCGGTGCCGACGCGTCGGCCTCCCTCGACGATGCCTTCGTGCGCGAGTCCGCCGAAGGGCGGCGCTGGGAGATCGGCAACGACACCATCACCTACGCACTCGGCCTCAACGCGTCCGGGGAACTCGAGGTGCGCGGCCTGACGCGCCCGGGGCACGACACCGTCGTCACGACTGGCGGCAGCGACGCGACCTTCACCGTCGACGACGACCGGGGCGCGTTTGGCGACAAACGGTTCCGGTACCTGGGCGCCGAGGCCGCCGTCATCGACCGGCGCGTGGTGCTCACCCTGGGTTTCGCCCTGCGCAACCGGCCGGTGGTGGTGGAACGTCGGTATGCCGTGGCGCCCGGCGCCCCGGTGGTCGAGATGTGGACCTCGGTGGATGCCGCGGAGGACACGACGCTGCGTGACGTGAGCGCGGCGGCCCTGGAGTTCGTGTCGGCCCGCGACGTGTGGTTCCACCGGGGACTCGAGACGGGTGACAGGGAGGGTGGACCGTTCACCCGCCGCACGGCGCGAATGGACGACGGCCAACACGTGGAGTTCGGCAGCCCCGTGCTCTCGTCGCAGGAACACCTGCCGTGGTTTGGCGTCACCGGGGGCGACGGCCGCGTGTTTGCCGGCATCGCGTGGTCGGGCGGCTGGCGCGTGTCGCTCGATGGCACCGGCAGAGGCACGCGCATGGACCTCGGCCTGCGCGACATGTCCGTCGTAGCGCGCCCGGGTGGCCTTGTGGAGTTCCCGCATGCCTTCATCGGGGTGACCGACGACGCCGCGGGCGCCGAGGCCGAAGCGTTCGCGGGCTGGATTGCGAGCCGTCGCAACGGGCGTCCCTTTCCGGCGTTTGCCACCTACAACACGTGGTTTGCCTTCGGCACCTACATCGACGACGGCCTCATCCGCCGGCAGATGGACGGGTTCGCCGACGTGGGCGGCGAGCTCTTCGAACTCGACGCCGGGTGGTATCCGCCAATCAACGCGCGTGACCGCTTCGACTTCACGGCGGGGCTCGGCTCCTGGCAGCTCGATCGCAGCCGTTTTCCCCAGGGACTCGGCGCGCTGTCGGACCACGCGCACGACCGCGGGCTGCGCTTCGGCGTGTGGATCGAGCCCGAACGCATCGACATGGCGACGGTGGGCCGCTCGGGCCAGGCTCGCGAGTCGTTCCTGGCCACCAACAACGGGGAGTACCAGCCGGGGCGGCCCAACAGTCAGGCGCACGAGGCGCAAATCTGCCTGGCCGAAGAGGACGCCTGGCAGTGGGTGCGCGACCGGATGTTCGCGTTTCTCGACGAGGCGCGTCCCGACTATCTGAAGATCGACCTGAACGGGTATCTCATCTGCACCCGCACCACCCACAACCATCCCGCCGACGGCGGCAACTTCGCGCACACCCAGGGCTACTACCGACTGCTCGCCGCCCTGCGCGAGCGGTATCCCGCGCTGTGGCTCGAGAACGTGTCGGGCGGGGCGCGCCGGCTCGACGCCGAGATGCTCACGCGCACCGACGCCCACTGGATGGACGACCGCACGGCGCCGGCCGCGCGCGTGCGCCACCACCTCGCGCTCCTGACCGGGTTGTTGCCCCCCTCGGCGCTGCTGTCGTACCTGCTGCCGCACGAAGACGAGCCACTGCCTGGCGCCGACGATCCGCGATTGCTGGCCCGCAGCCGCATGCCCGGCGCGATGGGGCTCACCGTGGACTTCCGCGCCCTGGACTCGGCCGACTACGATCAGCTCTCGGCACACTTTGCCGAGTACAAGGCGCTGCGCGCGACGCGCGGGTCGCCGTTTGCCGTGGCCCTGACCGAGCCGGTCGGGGTCACCGGCGACGGGCCGGAGTGGGACGTGCTGCAGGAAGTGAACCCCGCCTCGGGCGTAACCACCGTGTTTGCGTTCCGCAATCCGCGCGGCGGGCGCAGCGTGCGCGTCGTGCTGCAGCGGCTGCGGGCTGGTGCGACGTATCGCATCCGGTCGCTCGACCGAGGGGCGATTGGGCAGGCGTCGGCCGACGACCTCATGACGCGCGGCTTCGACATCGACGCCTCGTCGCGCTCGGCGGCGCAGGTCTTCGTCTTCGAGCCGCAGTAGCCGCGGTGGCCGCACGCCGTCGCGTTGGCGTTCGCGAAGCCTCCAGGTAGAATCGCGCGGTGTTCGCGCCCGCGCCTTCGTCCGCCTGGACCGCCGACGACGCCCGCGCCGTGACCCAGCTCATGTTGCTGGCGGTGGCGCTGCGGGTGGCCACGGCGCTTGTCGCCTATCTTGCAAACGCCACGCTGCCGCTGGCGCGGCCCGAGCAGTTCACGATGCTCGACGACACGCATCTGTTCTGGGACACGTTCACGCGCAACGACTCGGGCTGGTACTACGGCATCGCCACGCGCGGCTACCAATGGGTCGAGGGCGGGCGCAACAACCTGGCGTTCTTTCCGGCCTACCCCCTGCTGATGGGCCTGGTGGGCCGCGCCTTCGGCGGCACGCCGTCCGACATGTACTTCGGCGGCATCGTGGTGTCGTGGGTGGCGTCGATTGCCGCGATGGGATGTGTGTATGCCACCGCGCGCCTCGATCTGACGGCCGACCGGGCCTGGCACGCCGCGCTCCTCACCTTCGTGTTCCCGTTTGCGTTCTTCTTCGGCGTGGTCTACGCCGAATCACTCTTCCTGCTGGGACTGTCGGGCGCCGTCTTCGGATTACGCACTCGCCGCTGGTGGCTCGGCGTCGCGGCTGGCGCGTTGATGACGGCTACCCGCGTGAACGGCGTGATGGCGGTGCCGGCCTTGATATGGCTGGCCTGGACCTCGGCCGAGCCGACGCGCCGTGGACGCCTGCGCGCGCTGGCGGCAGGCGCCGCCACGAGCCTGGGCTTTGTGGCCTACTGCGCCTACAACTGGCGCGTGACCGGTGACCCGTTCGAGTGGTATTTCGCCATCACGCGCTGGGGTTACCATCCGGGCGCTACGGCGGCGGGGAACCCGCTCATCACGCTCGTCACGAATCTGGCGACGCGGCCGTATGACTATCTTGTCACGGAGCACGCTGCGCCCTACGACCTGCTCAATGGCCTCTTCCCCGTGGTGATGGTGACGACGCTGCCGTGGCTGTGGCGCCGGCTCGGCGCTGGCTACGCGGTGCTCATTGCCGCAAGTCTGGCCTTGCCGCTCAGTTCCGGCCAGTTCGAGGGCCTGGGACGGTACTGCGCGGTGCTGTTCCCGTTCCAGATCTGGCTGGCGGCGGTCATGCCAGGCCCCGCACGGCCGTGGCTGTACGCCAGCTACGGCGTGCTCTACGTCGTGGCCCTGACGCTGTTCACGACGTTACATCCCATCTTCTAGAAGGCGCCGTCCGGAACCGCAGGCCCGCCCTGAGCAAAGTCGAAGGGTATACTGGGAGGATGTCTGAACCGTCATCGACCACAGAGCGTGTGGTCAACCCCCTACGTCGCAACGTCGCCATCATTGCCCACGTCGACCACGGCAAGACCACCCTGGTCGATGCCATGTTCCGCCAGTCGGGCGTGTTCCGTGCCAACGAGCGCGTCACCGAGCG
>JANNEJ010000059.1:0-5777 GCA_031378585.1 Acidobacteriota bacterium
ATTGACCTTCTCGGGCCGCTCGTCGATGACCGCCCGCAGCCCCGCGCCCTGCACCGCCGCCAGCACCTCGTGGGCATAGGCGTTGGCCCGGTCGGTGATGGGCAGCACGGCCACCTGCACCGGCGCCATCCACAAGGGGAACGCGCCGGCGAAGTGCTCGATCAGGATGCCGATGAACCGCTCGAAACTGCCGAAGATGGCACGATGAATCACTACCGGGGTGTGCGTCGTGTTGTCGGCCCCGACATAGCGCAGCTCGAACCGGGCCGGCATCTGGTAATCGAGCTGGATCGTGCCGCACTGCCACTTCCGGCCCAGAGCGTCGGTGATGTCGAAGTCGATCTTCGGGCCGTAGAACGCGCCTTCGCCGGCCTCGAGCACGTAGGGCTGGGCCGCCGCCTCGAGCGCGGCGCGTAAGGCGGCTTCGGCGGCATCCCACGTTGCCACCTCGCCCAGGAATTTCTCGGGACGCGTGGCGAGTTTGGCGGTGTATTCCAGACCGAAGTCGCGGTACACACGCTGCACCAGCTTGAGCAGCGCTTCCACCTCGGAGGCGATCTGGGCTTCGGTCACGAAGCAGTGCGCATCGTCTTGCGAGAACTGACGCACGCGCGTCAGGCCCGAGAGCACGCCCGACGCCTCGTTGCGGTGCTGCGGCGTCTGCTCGTGCAGACGCAGCGGCAGGTCCTTGTAGCTGCGCATCTCGCTGGCGAACACGAGCATGTGCCCCGGGCAGTTCATGGCCTTGAGGCCCATCTCGTCGCCGTCGGCAGACTTCACGAGGAACATGTTCTCGCGGTAGTGCGACCAGTGGCCCGAGGTCTCCCACAGGCCCTTGTTGAAGATGATGGGCGTCTTGACCTCGACGTAGCCGGCCGGGAAGAGCACGCTGCGCATGTAGTCGGCCAGCGTGTTGTACAGCGTCGCGCCCTTGGCGAGCCAGAACGTCGCGCCTGGCGCCCAGGGGTGGAACGTGAAGAGGCCCAGGTCCTTGCCCACCTTCCGGTGGTCGCGCTTCTTGGCCTCTTCGATGCGCACCAGGTGCGCATCGAGATCCTTCTGCGAGAGAAAGGCCGTGCCGTAGAGCCGCTGCATCGGCTGGCCCTTCGCGTCGCCCTTCCAGTAGGCGTTCGACGTCGTGGTGAGCTTGAACGCCTTCAACCGCCCCGTGCTGGGCACGTGCGGGCCGACGCAGAAATCCACGAACGTGTCGCGGTCCTTGATCGTGTAGCAGGAGACGTGGGTCTGGCCGGCGGTCTTCTCTTCGATGAGCTGCACCTTGAGCGGCTCGCCCCGCGCGGCGAAGAACGCGAGCGCTTCCTGGCGGTCCCAGAGTTGCCGCTCGTAGACGAGGTCCTGCGCCGCCATCTCGCACATCTTGGCTTCGATGCGTTCGAGGTCGTCGGGCACAAACGGCTGCGCCACGACGAAGTCGTAGAAGTACCCGTCGTCGATGGCGGGGCCGATGCCGCACTGCGTGCCCGGGAAGAGCGCCGTGACGGCTGCCGCCATGAGGTGCGCGGTCGAGTGACGGCAGAGCGCCAGCGCCTCGGGACTCTGGTCGGTCACGATGCGGACGCGGGCGTCGGCCGTGAGCGGGTAGGTCAGATCGACGAGCTGATCGTCGACGACCGCGGCCAGCGCAGCCTTGGCCAGGCGGGGCGAGATGTCAGCCGCAATGGCAAGAGGCGGCGTGCCCGCCGCGACCTGCCGGCTGGAGCCGTCTGGAAGCGTGACCGTGATCATAGTTTCAAGGGGTGACCGGATCGTGACCCGCCAGGCCTGCCATGAGCGAGTGCTCGGTGTGTTGGTCCGGGGGGACGAGTCGAATGGTAGGCACGGGCAGACTCGAACTGCCGACCTCCTGCGTGTCAGGCAGGCGCTCTAACCAAGCTGAGCTACGCGCCTATTGCGATTCGCTCGGCCTCACGGGAACCGCAAGTATAGCACGCGCAATTGGCCGGAATTCAGGGGCCGTACGCACGAACGCCCGGCATGGAACGACGCCGGGCGACCGTACGGCGCAGCGTGCTGCGCTTACTTCACGGCAAGCTTGAGGGCCTTGCCGGCCTTGAATCGCACGACGCGGCGCTTGGCAATCTTGATGGCTGCGCCCGTCTGCGGGTTACGCGCCATGCGTGCCTTGCGCTGCGAGGTCGAGAAGGTGCCGAAGCCAACAAGGCCGAGCGAGCCGCCCTTCTTGAGCGTCTTGGTGACGCCGTCAATTACCGAGGCCAGCGCCTTGGCGGCGGTGGCCTTGCTGACGCCCGTGTCTTTGACGATCTTGGCGATAAGTTCCTGCTTGTTCATCCAACCCTCCAGATGCCTGACTGCGAATCACCAAAGACGCGCACGTCGACATACCGATTCCGCGTTATACGGCGGCGGAAGCTAGGCCGTCAAGCGCAAAAACGCGTAGATCCGGTCCAGGACGTGCAGAACGGTGAAGGGGAGGCGTGGTTCAGGCGGCCTTCTTGACGGCCGTCAGCGTCTCGATCGCCTTGTCGAGCGTCGGATCGCCGGGTGCCTGTTCAACGCCGAACTCGGCCGCCGGGACGTCAACTGCCACGTCAGGCGTGACCCCGCGCTCGTTCAAGGACGCGCCACCGGGACCGAGGTAGAGCAGATGCGTGAGCATCAGTCCCGCGCCGTCGGGTAGCTTCACGACCTTTTGTCTGCCGGCCCTGCCGACGCTGCGCTCGCCGACGACACTGGCGCGTTTGTTTCCAGAGAGCGCGGCCGCGAACACTTCCGCCGCCCCCGCCGTGCCGCCGTCGGCCAGCACCGCCACAGGCAGCGCGAGGACGCCGTCGCCGGCGCCCGCTGAGACCGCTTGCTTTTCCTGCCCTCGAGCCTGGCGATAGCCGAGTACTCCTGACGGGACAAAGAGCCTGGCGGTGTCGAACCCGAGGTCGAGGTCGCCCTGGGCCGTGCCACGCACGTCGAGAACCAGCCGCACCGCGCCGGCCCGGGTGAGCGACTGCACCTCGCTCTTGACCTGGGCGGCGGTGGCCTTTGAGAACTCGCCGACGCGCAGATAGCCGGTGCCCGCCGCCAGCACGCGGCTCTTCACCGGCAAGGACGGCTGCTGTTCGCGTTGTAACGCGACGTCGTGGGGCTCGGCGGCATTCCCGCGCAGAATCGCGAGCTTCACCGTGGTGCCCGGCCTGCCGCGCAGCAGGCGCATGCCCTCAAAGACGGTGGTATCGCGCGTGGATTGGCCGTCGATGGACCGCACGTAGTCGCCGGGCCTCAACCCGGCTTTGGCGGCGGCGGATCCGTCGCGAGCGGCCACGACTCGGAGGTAGTACTGCCGCGTCAGCTGCAGGCCGGGGTCGGCGAGTCCGGAGGTCGGCGCGTCGACGTTCTTCATCTGCTGTGCGTCAAGGTATGCGCTGTCGGGATCGAGGCCATCAGCGAGTCCGTGCATCGCCCCGTGCATGACCTTGTCGACGTCCACTTCTTCCACGTAGTTGCTGAGGATCAGCGTGACCACATCTTCGAAGATGCGCAGCGCCTTGTAGCTCTCGCCCTGCGCGGCCGCTTCGCGGCCCAGGAAGCCCCCAATCACGGCAAAGGCGAGCACGGGCAGGGACACGGCGAGCACAGCGGCGCGGGTTCGAGGGTTCATGGGTTGGCTCGCAGCCATTGTATGGGATTGACCGGCCGGCCGTCGACGCGGACCTCGAAGTAGGTGGCGCCGGTGCCTGCCGGGTTGGCGCCGGCCGCGCCCACGATTTGGCCACCGGCGACCGTGGCGCCGGGCCGCAGGGCCGTGCCGGCCAGATGACCGTAGACGGTGAATGCGTTGTCGCCGTGGTCGAGGATGACGAGCACACCGAAGCCGGTAAAGGGCGCCACGTAGGCGACGGTGCCCCCATGCACCGCCCGCACGGGCGCTCCCTGCGAGGCACCGATCTCGATGCCGTTGCGCTGGGTGGCCGTGCCGAAGGCGCTCGTGGTCCGCCCGAACCGTGAGAGCACCGGGCCCTTCACGGGCCACGGCAGATCGCCCCGGAACGGGCCAATGGGCAGGTCGGCGACGGCGGAGGTGGCCAGTCCAGAAATCGTCGACTGCAGCCGCGCCCGCGCCTGTTCGAGTTCGCCAACATACGCTGCCGCCAGTTCCCGGCGCCGGTCGAGGTCGTCGAGCAGGCGCGTGCGCTCGGCGACCGCGCGTCTGGCGGCTGCGTCGAGCGTGGCAGCTTCGGCGCCCAGGCGCGCCACCTGCCGCTGCTCCGAAGCGAGTTGGTCGCGGACGTTCCGCTCGTCGGAGAGCAGCTGGCGATGCGCGGCGATGCGCAGTTCTTCGATGCGTGCCAGCGCCACGACACCGCGGCTGGCCCGGGCCAGGTCGCGGCCATCGGCCGTGGCCAGCAGCAGCCGCGCGTAGCCCGATTTGCCGCCGCGCTTGTACAGCGCCTCGAGACGGCTCTCGAGTGCCGGGGTGCGGGCGATCCGTTGCCGTTCGAGGTCGGCCAGCCGTGCTTCCGAGCCGGTCACCTTGGCGCTCAAGGCCGCCAGCCGGCCGTTCACGACCGTCAGTTCTTCGGCGCGCAGGGCGCGGACCAGTTCGAGATGGCGCAGCGACGTGAGCAGCGTTCGCGACTGCGCGGCCAGCTGATCCGATTCGCGCTGCAGCGCCTGGATCCGGTCGGTCGCGCGCTCGGCCAGCATGGCCGCGTCGGCCGGCGACATCGGCGTATCCTTCGGCAGGACCGGCACCGCTTCGGGCACCGGCAACCGCTGTTCCTGGCCGGGGGGATCCGCCGCTGCGGGTGCGCAGGCCAGGACGGCCACGAGGCACAGGGCGACACGCATCGGGCCGCGGTCGGTAAGGGCCATGACCATAGGGTAGCGCGGCAAGGATACACTGTGCCGATGTCTTCGCCTGCGCCCCTTCCGCCCGGCACTCCCCTGGTCGTGACTCCCGCCGAACTCTTCTGGCTGACGGCGGGACTGTGGCTCGGCGGCGTGTGCCTGCTCGCGTTGCTGCCCGTCATTCTGATGCCGCGCCTCGGGCCGGCGCCGGCGCTGGCGGTGTCCTATGTGCTGTTCTTCGTGTCGTGGCAACCGGTGCAGCGGCTCACCCAGCGCGCGGTCGCGCCGCGCGCGGCCTTCGTGCGGATGCTGGCGCTCGTTGCCACGGCGGCGATGGCGGCGTATTACGTGCGTGAAGCGCTGGTCCTGCTCGTGAGTCGCGCCGGCTGATCGATTGGCCGCACTATAATTTGCCCGTGCGCGCGCTCGGCATCGACTACGGAGGGCGGCGGATCGGCTTGGCGCTCAGTGACCCGAGCGGCACGTTGGCCTCTCCCCTGCGGGTCATCGAGCGGCCGCGGTCAGAGCGTGACACCGTGCGGCTCGTGTGCGAAGAGATCGCGCGCCTGGTCGCCGCCGACGATGGTCTCGCCACGGTGGTGGTGGGATGGCCGCGGCGACTCGACGGCACGCCCAACGAACGGACGCCGATGGTCGAGGCGTTTGCCCGGGCGATCGGGCAGGCCACGACGCTGCCCGTCGTGCTGCAGGACGAGCGCCTGAGTTCCCACGAGGCCGAGTCGCGGCTGGCGCTCAGGGAGCGCGATTGGCGCAAGCGCAAGCACAAGCTCGATGCGGCCGCGGCCGCGGTCGTGCTGCAGGACTACCTTGACGAGCAGCCCCGTGGCTAGTGTCGCGTCCCGGACGTCCTGTTGCATTCGGCGCGCGATGCATCCCGCCCCGCGGCGTTGCTCGTCGCTCACATACACTCAGTATTCTCGCTCCTCGCGCCTTGC
>JANNEJ010000065.1:0-6785 GCA_031378585.1 Acidobacteriota bacterium
CAATCAGGTGTATGTGGTTGAGACCGCGACGCTGAAGGTCGTCGCGCAGATCCCGGTGGGACAGGTGCCGAAGCGCAACGCCACGGCGCGGCTGCGGATTCGATAGAACCCGCAGCACCGAGTACGCGGCGTCGACGCGACCGGGCTTGTCGCGTCGAAGCCGCGCAGCGGCGGAGGCGGATTACATCGTGCCGAACGCGACGCTGGCCTTGGTCGTCTCCCACTGCATCACGATCATCCCGCCCTTGCCGGCCGGGTTCTTCTCGATCGTGATCGTGAACTGCTCGACGGGCGCGCTGAGCTTCTCGACCTTGGCGTCGACCCGCGCCAGGTCCTGTGCCTGGGCGTACTCGGTGCCCCACTGGCCGGTCTGCTTGTTCAGCACGAGCTTCCAGGTCTTGTCGTCGATGAGCGAGTAGAGCGAGATCTTGCCAGGGTTCACGTGAATCGGGCCGATCATCAGCGCCTTGTCGGTCGTGAGAATCGTGGCTTCATCCGCGCCCGTGCGCCACACCTGGCCGTACGGCACGAGGCCACCAAACACTTTGCGGCCCTTCATCAAGGGGCGGCCATAACCGATACTCACGTTGGCGCCGTCGATGGTGGCCTTCACGGTGTCGTGGGGGCTCGCCCGTTTTTCCTGGGCAGCGACAAGGCCGGCGGCCGGCACGGCGAGAACGGCCACGAGGGCAGAGGCCACGAACGATCGACGGTGAATCACGGGAGTACTCCTTGGGTGACGAGGCACGAGAGGCCGACGGGCACACGCCCGGGCCAACACCATATTGACTATAGCAGCCGGGGTTTGGTTTCCAGGCCGGCCGGTCGAGGGGCTACAGGATGCGTTTTCCGAGCGCCGACATCGCCAGGTCGGTGGCCAGTTCGGCCGTGACGTTGCGAAGGTCGAGGGCCGGATTCACCTCGACCAGATCGAGCGCCACCAGGCGCCCTGATTCCGCCACGGCTTCCATCACGAAGTGCGCTTCGCGGTAGTCGAGGCCGCCTTTCACGGGCGTGCCGACGCCCGGCGCAATTGACGGGTCACACACGTCGAGGTCAAACGACACGTGGACACCGCCCGTGCCGGCCGACGCCGCGGCCAGCGCACGGTCCATCACTTCGGCGATTCCGAGCCGGTCGATGTCCTTCATGGTGAAGGCGTGCACGCCGAGCGCCCGCACGATTTCTTTTTCCCGGTCGTCGAGGTTGCGGATCCCGACAAGCACCGTGTGCTCGGGGCGGATGGCCGGACCAGGGCCAGAAATGCGTCCAAGTTCTGCGGGCTCGCGGCCAAGCAGCGCCGCCAGCGGCATGCCGTGCACATTGCCAGACGGGGACGTGCCCGGCGAGTTGATGTCGGCATGAGCATCGACCCAAATGACGCCGATCGACTGTCCCTGCGCCTTGAGCCAGCTGGCCGTGGCGGCCACCGACCCCGCGCCGAGAGAATGGTCGCCGCCGAGCACGATGGGCAAGGCGCCTTCGTGCAAGGACGCGAGCGCGGTCTGATAGAGCTTCTGGCAGACCTTGGTGATGTCCTTGATGTACCGCTTGGCGGGATCGCCTGGCCCCTTGGTTTCCGGAAGCGGGGTGGGGACATCGCCCTTGTCGACGACGGCCACGCCCAAGGCACACAGCTGCTCGGCAAGGCCCGAGATGCGAATGGCAGAGGGGCCCATGTCGACCCCGCGGCGGTTGCCGCCAAGGTCGAGAGGCACGCCGATCAGGTGGGCTGGTTTCATTGCAACGTCACGCGCCGTGGGCGGGAACCTGCATTGTACCTGTGGCACCCTGCCGCAGGATGTAGCGTCGACGTGCCACGCGCATGCTATATTATGGGGTTTGTTTCATCCGCTAACCCAAGTAGCCATTTAGCGCGGAGGCATCGTGCCCATCCTCGTCCGGCCCGTGCGCGAACAACTCGAGCACGATCGCATCATCCGATTGCTGCTGCCGCGCTACCAGCGCAAGCACGACTCGATCTCAAACATCGCGGGCGAACCGCCCACGACCATCGTGCTGGGCGCGCTCGAGTGTGTCCCCGACCTGATTCTGCTCACCGACGACAAGGCTCGTAAGCTCGAGGGCGTCGTGGAAGTGGAAACCGGGGAATCGGTCAACTCGCTGGAGACGCTGGCGCAGTGGGCGCCGTACAACCGCCTGCGCGTGCCCTTTCACCTGTATGTGCCGCCGCAGTCGCTCGACACCGTGCGCCGGCTGTGCCGCGACCACAACGTGACGGTCGCCGAGTTGTGGACGTACCACACGAATCTCGATCAAGTGCGTTTCACCATGGTGCAGAAGGCGACGGACGCGGCGCTGGCTGCGGCCAGGAAGGCCGGCATCGCGGGCACGCCAAAACTCAGGGTGGCCCCGCCGCCCCCGCCCCCGCCGCCACCCCCCCCGCCCTCGCCAGTGCCGGCGATGCTGCAGCCCAAGGCCATCGAGACCAAGGCACCCGTGCGTACGGCGGCGCAGAAGGCCGCGCTCGGCAAGTTCGTGGCGGCGGCCCAGGCCTCGGCAGCCAGGCACACCGGTCGTCCGGTCGAACCTGCTGTGACCGCGCCGACGGCCGCAGCCAAAGCGGCGGCGTCTCGGGCGAAGCTAGGCACCGCACCATTCAAGGCGCCGGTTGCGGTGGGGAAAGCGCCGGTGAAGCCCGATACCAAGTCGACGGCTCCGGCGGCGGCCGTTGCGGCCAAGGGCGCGAAGCCGGCCGCCAGGCCCACACCGGCTCCGGCCTCGAAAATGGTGGTGAAGCCGGCGAAGGCCGTGCCGGCGCCTGTCGCAAGAACGCCCGCGAAGGCGATGGTCAAGACGGCCCTCAAATCTACGGTCCCGGTCGCGGCGAAGCTCTCGGCCAAGCCGTTGTCCAAGCCGGCGCTAAAGCCAGCGCCAAAACAAAATCCCAAGCCCAAGCCAGCCGCCAAGAAGCCAGCCGCGAAGAGTCCGGCCGCGCGTTCACGCAGCGCAAAGCGCCGCTGACATCGCGTGCCACACCTACGACTGACCGCCGATCGGCGAGGGTACGAGAACACCTTCTTGATGCATTCGTCTGCGCCAGGCGAGCGGGCGAAGGTCATCTACTGGTATCGCACGGCCCCGGGGCTTCGCCTGGGCCGGCCGGCTCTCGACGACGGCGCCATGCGCACGCTCGAAGAGCAATACCCGGACATCGACTTCGACTGGCCCTACATCCTTGATGTGGCGTCGATGACGCCGGTGGAAGTCGAGGCGCAACTGCCGGTCCGCAAGCGGAAGCCGCAGCCGCGCCAGGCTGACGACGACATGGACGGCGACGGCGACGGGCTCACTGAGCCGGCGGCCTCGACTCGAAACGGTCCCGGCGTCAGCGACCAGGCTGCCGCGGCCACCGCGTCTACGGGCGCGGTCCACCCGTCGGCGCCCGCCGCGGCGTTCGACCTGCTCAGCGAACTGCTGGGCCGGGGCATCGCCTCGAGTCTGCGCGCCAGGCACGGGGAACTGGCGGCCGGCGTCGCCGCGTCCAGCGCGGATGCCGCAGTCAAGGCCACGTGGCACGCGCGGCTGGCGGCTATTGACCCGGATTCCTGGACCTCGCCAGAGCTGGTGATGGCGGGGATTGCCTCGGTGGAGGGCGACGCCGACGTTCTTCAGGATGCCATCGACGGCGTCGACGCCCCCTGAGGGGGCGCCTTTTTTGGGACGGCCAGCGTCTATACTGAGCACCATGGGAATCCGCAGACTCGTCGCCGCCGGTGTGGGGCTCGCGCTTTGCACCCTGCTGTCGTCGTCAGCGCCCGAAGCGCGCCAGGCCCCCGCCTCGCAGACGCCGGCTCGCCCGGGGGCGCCTGCGCCGCCACAGGCACCTGGCGAATCGGTGTTCCGGGTGGCCATCGATCTCGTCACCACCGACGTCATCGTCCGCGACGCGAAGGACATCTTCATCGCCGACGTCACGAAGGACGAGTTCGAGGTCTACGAAGACGGCGTGCTGCAGACCATGGCGTCGATGACGCTCGTGCACGGCGGGCGGGTGATCAACCTGCAGGCGCCGCCGCCGCCCCCCGCGCAGGAGGGCATCATTTTGCCCACCTCGCGTCCGCGCAACGACGCCGCCGGCCGCATCTTCCTGATCATCGTCGACGATCTGCACCTCGATTTCCGCAACACCGGTCGCATCCGCGATTTATTCAAGCGCATCTCGCGCACGCTCGTGCACGAAGGCGACATGTTCGGCATCGTGTCCACCGGCCCATCGTCGCTTGCCATCGACCTTACCTACGACCACAAGATCCTCGACGAGGCGATCAAGAAGATCACCGGCAACGGCCTCAAGCCCTCCGACATCATTCAGGGCCAGGACGGAGCGCAGGGGCCGACCGAAGTGCGCTACCGCGCGCATGTGGCGTTCTCGACCGCGCGCGACATCGTGACGCAGCTTGAACGCATCACGAACCGGCGCAAGGCCGTGATCTGGGTGAGCAACGGCTTCGACTTCAATCCGTTCGAGAATCAGCGCATGGGCGAGGACCCGATTTACGGAGGCCGTACGGGCCAGACGCAGGAAGAAGGCCGGCAGTTCAATCAGCAGTTCAATCAGGGATCGCAGTTTGCCGACGCCGATCTGGCGCGCGAACTCGGCGATCTCACCCGCAGCGCCAACCGAGCCAATGCCACCTTCTACACGATCGATCCGCGGGGGCTGGTGGCCGGACAGGACCTGGACGAAACCGTCGATCCGTCCGACTTTCAGCAGCACATCCGCAAGACGCAAGACAGCCTGCGCGTCCTGGCCGACGAGACCGGCGGGATTGCGATCGTGAACCAGAACAACTTCGACAAAGGGCTCAAGCGCATCGACGCCGAGACGAGCGACTACTACGTGGTGGGGTACTACTCGTCGAACCCCGACCCGCTGAAGCGCACGCGGAAGATCGAAGTGAAGGTGAAGCGCGACGGGCTCAATGTGTGGTCGCGCACGTCGTACACGCTTCGACAGCCCACGCCCGCCACCAAGCAGTAGCCGCTCGTGGCTACGCGCGGCCGATGGGCGGACTTGCGGCTCCGGCGTTCACGTGCGACGACTCGATCGTCTCGCGAATCCGGGCCTTGAGCCACAGCACCGGTTCGGGCTGCGCCTGTGTGAACGCGCGCCAGTCTTCGTCGCTGAGGGCGATGCTGATGACGCGGTCGGTGTTGGGTGTCATGGACGCCTCCAGGGTAGGGAACTCCGGCGATGGTAGCGGCCCGTCCCCCTCGACACGAAATAGAATGATCGTATTTCTTTGATGCGATTCAGTCATTGAGACAAGGAACTCGACATGAGCGTGTGGACCCTGGCCCGGCGCGCGGCGCGCATGAATCCCTCGATCTTGCGGGAGATCCTGAAGGTCGCGGAGCGTCCCGGCGTGCGCTCCATGGCCGGCGGACTGCCGTCGCCCGACACCTTCCCGGTCGCGGCCATTCAAGACGCCTGCAACACCGTACTGAGCCAGCACCCGAAGGAAGCGCTGCAGTATGCGGCGACCGAGGGCTTCGGACCGCTGCGTGAGTGGGTGGCTGCCAGCCTCGCGGCCGGCGGGGCGAAGGTCTCTGCCGACCAGGTGCTCATCACGACGGGCTCCCAACAGGGTCTGGACTTGGTGGGTAAGGCCTTCATCGATCCAGGCGCGCCGATCGCGGTCGAGGCCCCGACGTATCTCGGTGCGCTGCAGGCGTTCATGCCCTACGAACCTGCCTTTGCCAGCCTCAGCGGCGACGCCGAGGGGCCGACGCCCGAGGCCATCGCCTCGCTGCCGCGTCGAGCGCCAGGCACGCGGTTCCTCTACTTGCTCCCGAATTTCCAGAACCCCACCGGAGGGCAGATTTCACACCCACGGCGGGACGCCATCGTGGCCGCTGCGCAGGTGGCCGGCACGCCGATCGTGGAAGACAATCCCTACGGCGACCTGTGGTTCGATCAGCCGCCGCCCCCGTCGATCCTGTCGCGCTGGCCCGAGGGCACGGTGTACCTGGGGTCGTTCTCCAAGGTGCTCACCCCCGGCTTCCGTCTCGGCTTCGTGGTGGCGCCCCCGGCCGTCTATTCCAAGCTGGTGTCTGCCAAGCAGGCAGCCGATCTGCACACGCCCGGCTTCAACCAGCGCGTCGTCTATGAGGTGGTGCGCAATGGCTTCCTCGACGCCCACGTGCCGACGATTCGGGAGCGCTACCGGCAGCAGCGGGACGCGATGGCGGTGGCCTTGAGGGCACACATGCCCGAAGGCACGACCTGGCAGAACCCGCATGGAGGCATGTTCTTCTGGCTGCGCCTGCCCGCGGGCTTCGACACGATGCCGCTGCTCGATGCCGCGGTGGCGGCCGGCGTGGCGTTTGTACCCGGTGCGCCTTTCTACACCGAGAACCCAGACGCGCGGACCATGCGTCTCAGCTTCGTCACGCTGTCGGCCTCCGAGATCGCCGACGCCGTGGCCGTGCTTGGGCGTGTGCTGGCAGAGTCAACGCGCATCGCACCGGTCGCCACGCACTAGAGGTCTGCGGGCTTGCCTCGCCGAAGCCGAGCGCCCTGCGTACGGCGCCAGGCGCCGCCGGGCCTGCGCGCCGAAGCCTGGCCCTGCTTACGGTGCCAGGCGAAGGCGGGGCCTGACCTTGTCGAACGCGCGGATCACTTCCTCGACAGCCCGCGGGGTGCGGCTCATCTTCGGGTAGACCCAGCCGGTTTCGCGGATGAGCGGCCGGCCCTCGATGCGCGCGCAGTACAGGTGCCCGCTTGCGACATCGCGCGCCACCGACTGATACGACACGAT
>JANNEJ010000074.1:0-1701 GCA_031378585.1 Acidobacteriota bacterium
GGGGGCGGTGGTGGTACCGGGCGCGCGGTCGGTCACCGTGGGCGCAGGCAGGGAGTGGGGCCTGTCGCTCGCCACGCCGGTGATCGTGAAGTACCGCGACGACAAGACCGACACGCGCACGGAGCTCGAACAGTGGATCCGGTAGACGTCGTCGCCCTGGCGCGCACCCTCATCGACATCGAGTCGACGACCGGTCAGGAAGGGCCGGTTGCCCTCGTGCTGGCCGAATACCTGCGCGGACGCGGCTACTCGGTGCTCGAGCAACCCGTGGCCGGCGATCGCATCAATGTCATTGCCGCTGTGGGCGAACCAGAGGTGGTGTTCTCCACGCACTTCGACTGCGTGCCGCCGTTCTTTCCAAGCCGCGTCGAGGGCGGCATCCTGCACGGCCGGGGCGCGTGTGACGCCAAGGGCATTCTGGCGGCCATGGTCGGGGCGGCCGAGCGGCTGCGCGCCGACGGCGAGACCCGCGTGGGGCTCGTGTTCGTAGCCGGGGAAGAGCGGGGCAGCGACGGCGCCAAGGCGGCCAACACCATCGCCAGCCAGACCCGGTATCTCATCAACGGCGAGCCGACCGAGTTGAAGCTGGGCCTGGCGACCCGCGGATGCTTCCGCGTGCGCCTCACCGCGCACGGCAAGGCCGCGCACTCGGGCTACCCCGAGCTCGGTGAGTCGGCCATCGAGAAGCTCATCGACGTGCTGGTCGCGCTGCGAGCCGCGTCGTGGCCGGTCGATCCGCAGCTGGGCGTGACGCACTACACGGTGGGCCTCATCGCGGGCGGCGTGGCGCCCAATGTGATCCCGCCGCACGCCGAGGCCGAGGTCTTCTTCCGCACCGTCGGCGCGCACGACGAACTGCGTGCCACGCTGACCGCCACCGTGGCCGGCCGCGCGGAGGTGCAGGAAATTCTCGAGCTGCCTGCCGTGCGCCTGCACACCGTGCCGGGCTTCGACACCGAGGTGTTCGCCTACTTCAGCGACGTGCCGTTCCTGACCAACTGGGGCACGCCCTTGCTGCTCGGTCCCGGCACCATTCATGTGGCGCACACTGACCACGAGCACATCGCGATTGCGGATCTCGACCGCGCGGTGGACCTCTATGCGGAGCTGGCGCGCCGGCTGTTGGCGACGCCGGCCTGACACTGGGCGCATGCGGACTGACCGCCATGGCACAGCTTTCGTGCCAAAGGGGTCAGACCCCGAGACAATCACTGACGCGGCTGCGGTGCGGGCGGTGCTGCGACGCGCCTATGGCCGACCGGTCCGCAGGATCGCCACCGTCTGTTCGAGATTGCGACGGGCGTTGACGTGCGCGGGATCAAGCTGCAACGCGCGCTCGAAGGCCGCGCGTGCGTCCAGTAGCCGTGCCTGCTGGGCCAGCGCGATGCCGAGGTTGTTGTGCGCGTTGGGCGCGCGCGGCTCGAGGCCGATGGAGGTCGTCAGCACGCGGATGGCCTCGTCGAGCCGCTTCTGCCCGATGAGCGCGCTGCCGTAGTTCACGTAGAACTCGGCGTTACCAGGTTCGATGTCGATGGCTCTTTCGAAATGGACGATCGCGTCAGGCGTCTGGCCGTGCCGGTCGAGGCCCACGGCAAGATTGTTCATCGCACTGGTGTTGAACGGGTCGATGGCGAGCGCCCGCAGGTAGTGCACGCGTGCCTCTTCCCACCGGTCCTGACGATCGAGGACCGTGCCGAGGTT
>JANNEJ010000082.1:0-4144 GCA_031378585.1 Acidobacteriota bacterium
AACCTCGGAGGCAATCTTGTGGATGGCGTGTTCGAACTGCTTCATCCCTTCCTGTTCGCTCGTCAGCAGCGAAATAGCCAGCGGGCGGATCTCATCCGGCAGCTTCTCTTGCACCTCCCTGAGGGCTGGGTCTTTCATCGAAGTCACGAGTACCCGTTTACCTTCGGCAAGGTAGTGGCAGATGACGTTGGCGATGGTGTGCGTCTTGCCCGTGCCAGGCGGACCCTGCACGACGACGCCATCGGAAATGTCCAAGAGTTGCACGATGCGGAACTGCTCATCGTTGAAGGGCTTCGGGAAGTAGATGTCGCGCGCCTTCCCGCCGCTCGTGCTGCCCTGGGAATGGTATGAGGCGGAGACACCACGGAAAGTTGGCAGTTCGACGATCGCGTTGGACGTGTCCGGGTCGGTGACGACCGCAGCCACCGCGCGCGGGTAGGTCTCGGCTTCTTCGGCTCGTTTCTTCAGCTTTTCCAGATCCTGCAGGAAAAGGCTGTTGGTGCGCGGACGTGCAAAGAGCACCCACGTGTCGGTGACTTTGAACTTGTTGTCGGACCTAGGCAGCGTCCGGTCGTCAGCCGACACTTCGTCTGGCCAGTAGATGCCGTTCGCGTCGAGATTGGTCGCCGCCGTGCGAAGCAAAGGCTCGAAGGTGCCGCGGTCGAACGGCGAGAAGGTTGTCGTAGCCTTCCCGAAGAACTCCTTCGACGCTTTCTCTAAGTCGGCAACGCCAGGGTTGTCGACGGTTGCGTACCAGTCGACCTCGATGCGAGCATCGACATCTCGAGGGCGAAGTTCGACTTCGGCGGTCACAGGGTTGAGCGACATTTCTGCTAGGCGTCCTACCAGCGGATAGCTCACGGTGGCGCCATTGGAGTTCCAGATGCCGAGGCCCACGCCCCAGACGAGCTCGAGTTGCGCTTCGACAATGCCGCCCTCGAGCTGCTGCTTGAGCGTGAAGAGCTGGGAATAAAGGCGGATGGTCTTGCGGCGGAGTATTTCCTCCTCGGCCCAGGGGCGCCACTTCGTGTCGAGGTAAGTGGCGAACTGAGCTTTGACCAGGTCACACCTGTCGTAGTCGGAGAGTATGACCGTCATCTCTGGAGCGATGACAGGTTTGCCTTGCTCCGGTGGGCCCGCCGATGAACTATGCGTGCCCTCCTTGATCAGGGTGGCGCCGTCCGTGGCCTCACGCAGCCGCGGCCCTTCCGTTGGCCCCTGCGTTATCTGCACCCAGGGCCGCAGTACCGCGCTGGCAGTATCCGGTGGCCTGCTCTCGTGCAGCCGCTCAACGGCAAGCCAAATCTCGTCCTCGCCCTCAGGACCGTTGACGTTGAGGCGGATGCCCGGCAGTCCTTGGATCTCGCCCTCGTAGAGTGCGAAGAGGCCGTGTGCGGCAACGGTAGCGACTGGCTTGCTCCGCAGCCGCGCGGACTGCTGAGAGAATTCGATGAGGGAGAGAAGCCGACTTCTTTCTAGGCTCATGAGGCTTCCCCTGTCATTGGCCGGAGCTTTCATACCATCAAATTCTTGTCTGTCGCGCCCAAGCGCGCGTCAGGTGCGACTAACGAGATCCGCTTAAGTTAAGCCGCGGCGCTCCGGCGTCGCGAGTGTGCCGTAACTGTCGACCGTCGTCGGCTTTACACGGAGATTAACAGCAAGCTCTTAAGAGTCCGCCACAAGTTGCTTCTGCATGATCCATCTGGAGCCGTCAGGCGTGAGCACCAGCACATCGACCGGACCACCAACGGTCTTCTCGCGAACCTGAAATCGAAGTGTTTCGATCGTGCTTCGAATGCCATACACGGCGAAGTCGATCGCGTCCTGCAACGTGAAGTACTCGAAGGGTATGCCAAAATGCGGAATTGGCACCGGCGGTTGGCCTTCGCCTGTGACGAGCAAGACCTCACTTAGGAGGCGCTGGAGGACGTCGAACTCTCCGCCCCAGTAGGCGCCCTGTTGGTTGGCTGGGTTGAGCCGTGACTGCACTCCAGACACTGGGTCGACGAGGAAGACGTTTTGTTCTAGCCCGGTCCCAGCCTTCGCGTATCCCGCCACGTGAAATAGCGTGCCCGGACGAACGCCGAGCCCGACTAGGTAGCTTGAGAGCAGGTCGGCTACTTGCTCGGCTGAGCAATTCTTCCCCTTGAGCTTCTCTACGATGAAGGACTCAACAAATCCGGCGACTGGCGCACCACCGATGTCGGCTGCTCCGCATGTGGCGATTCCAACATGGTTCGGTGCCAGGAAGAGTTTCTTTGCGCTGTCGGACGACGTCAGGGAGAGGGTGGTTGTCTGACCGTCAGGCAGCGTCTTGGGCACCGTCAGGGTTAGTTTAGACGGCTGTCCGCTGCCGTGACGATGCCTTCTCGTACGTACACGCTGATGATCAGGGACATACGGGTACGATCTGCTCGTCCATCTGGCCAACCTCATATAGGTGGATGGCATCAATTGCCGATCAGCCACCCAATAAACCAGCACTCGCACGTGGGGACCACTCGCTGTCAGCCGGCACTATTGCGGCCTTCGGCGTGAAGCGGAAAGGCGGCGTTCCCCTGGGCATCGCCTGCTGCGCGCCGGGAACGTCGCGTCAACCCTGCTGCGCCTTGGGCGCGTCGGGTGTCGGCGTGGCTGCCGGCGCGACGGTCGATGGCAATGGCTCGAGCAGGGTGGCGAGCTGAGCGGCCACGATGGCGACCACGGCCACGACCTCGGCAGAGACACCGCCAGACGCCGTGAGCTCGACCGAAAGCACGCCCGCGGCGCCGTGCGATCCGACGATGGGCGCGGCCACAGCGGCCGGCTGCCCGGCGCGTCCCGGGGCAAGAGACGGCGTACCGGTGGCGAATGCACGCGCGGTCGGATTGTCGTCGGTGACTGGCACGGCCGGGAATCGTTGAACAAGACGCGCGTCGTAGCCCCACGCAGCGGCGGCCTGCAACGCGCGACGGTCGGCGTCGGCCAACCATACAACGATGCCCTTGGCGCCCAGGGCCGGCGCCACGCGCTTGAGCACCGAGGCCAGGCCGGCGCCATCTGAGAGTCGTGCCAGTTCGCCGCACACCGCCGCGACGGGCGAAAGGTCCAGGCCACGGGCCACTGCGGGCGGTGGGTCCGCGGCCGCTGCGGCCGGTGGCGCGACCCGGTCCAGGTCGAGCGAGAGGTCATCGACGGCCGGTTCGCCACTTGCGACCCGCGCGGTTTCTTCGGTGTGTGCGCGCGACGGCGGCGTCAGGATCAGCGCCGCGAGGGCCAGCGTACCAAACGCGCCGGCGAGGGCCAGTACTTGCTGGTCGCGCGTCGCGGCCATGCGCTGCTCGGCGCTGCTGTTCATGTGCGCCAGTACGCCGGCGACCTGTTCGTCGATTGCGTCGATATGGGGCAGCGCTTCGCCGAAGGCCACGTCGCTGGCCATGAGCACGCGTCCGCCGACGGCGAAGTCCCTCAGGCGCCCTTCGACATCCACCAGTGTGTCGAGTCGTTCGCTGCTGGCCGAAAGGCCGGCACCCCCAGGCGCGGCGGCCAAGCTGACAAGACGCGCGCGTGCCGTGTCGAGGGCCGAAATCGCCTGCCGGCTCCAGCTCACCGCTGGCTGACCCGGCGAGGCCATGGCCGCCGTGGCCCGGCGCGTGGTGGCCAGAGCGGCCAGGAGCGTTTGCGCGTCAGCGGTCGCCGCGCCGAGCCCGCGCCGGGCGTCAATCTCGCGCTGCTCGAGCGAGATGGCGTGGTAGCAGAACCCCGCCGCGACCGCCACGGCCACGACGAGCACGAACCATCGGGCTGCGGTATGTCGCATGCGTTTCAGTGTGTGCTGGAGCCTGCGCGGCGGCTAGTCCGACGCGCGTCCGAGTTCTTCGGTGACGAGACGCAGCGGAATCACCGACGGCTTGGCCGCGTGTTCCATTTGCACGTTGTGCCCCTTGACCGGCGGCAGGTCTTGATACATCGCGTCCCACTTCCAACGTTCGGAGGGATTCGACGCCTGCAACCACGTCTCGGCGCTGACCGGGCGGTTGAACGTCTTGTCGCCGAGGCCCTGGTATTCAGTCTGGCCCGCCAGCGACGCCGCGAGATCCCCCCGCACCGCTGCCGCGCTCGCGTAGCTGAAGGGCAGCCCGAGGGCCGCCGCCACGCTCGTGAG
>JANNEJ010000098.1:0-1840 GCA_031378585.1 Acidobacteriota bacterium
CGTGACGAGCGAGGCGGATGTGCAGCATGCCATCGACACGGCGATCTCGGCGTTCGGCGGACTGCACGGCGTGGTCAACGCCGCCGGCATCGGCCCGGCGGCGAAGGTCGTGGGCAAGAACGGCCCGCATGCGCTCGATCTCTTCGAGAAGACCATCCGCGTCAACCTGACCGGCACCTTCAACGTGATCCGTCTGGCCGCCGCCCACATGCTCACCAACCCACCCGACGCCGACACCGGCGAGCGCGGCGTGATCATCAACACCGCGTCGATTGCCGCGTACGACGGCCAGATCGGCCAGCCTGCCTATGCCGCGTCGAAGGGCGGCATCGTGGCGCTCACGCTGCCGGTGGCGCGCGAGTTCGCCTCGGCGGGCATCCGCTGCGTCACGATTGCGCCAGGCATCTTCGACACGCCCCTGCTGGCGGCGCTCCCTGAAGCCGCGCGTACGTCGCTTGGCCAGCAGGTGCCGTTCCCATCGCGATTGGGACACCCGTCGGAGTACGGCGCGCTCGTACGGCACGTGCTCGAGAACGTGATGCTGAACGGCGAGGTGATTCGCCTCGACGGCGCGCTGCGGATGGCCCCCCGGTAGCGGGGCGAGGTCCGCTTACGAACTGAGCAGGTCGCGGGCGGCCGCGACGATCTCGCGGATGTCGCCGGAAAGGCCGCCGCCCTGCGCGAGGTCGGGCTTGCCACCGCCTTTGCCGCCGAAGCGCGAGACGAGCGCCTTCAGCACCGCGGCCGCATCCACCGTCACATCGGCCGCACGCGCGACGACCACAAGCGCAGGCGTGGCGGCGGAGAACACCGCGGCGCACGCGCCCGGCGTGGCGGCGACCGCCGCCGCCACAGCCTTCAGACCGGCGGCGTCCCAACCGTCGAGCGACTGCGCGACGACCACCCGGCCGGTCGCGTGTATGCCCGCAGTCATGAGCTCCGCAGCCACGTGCCCCGCGAGTTGCTCCTGCAGCGCGCGCACCGTGCGGCCGAGCGCCTTGTTCTCGCTCTGCAGCCGCTCGATGGCCGGCCCGAGTTCCGCCGGCGACACCGACAACGCACGATTGGTCGCCGTGAGCGCGTCGCGCCACTCGCGCAGCTGTGCCAGCGCGCGGCCCCCGCACCGGAACTCGACGCGCGTGCCGCCCTTGAACTTTTCCCAGCCGGCGATACTGATGAGGCCGATGGCGCCCGTGCGCGACACGTGCGTGCCGCCGCACGCCGACAGGTCGTAGTCGGCAACTTCGACGAGCCGGAGCGTGCCCGTCCGTCCGGATTCCTTGCGTAACGGCAGCGTCGCGGCTTCATCCGCCGTGACGAAGCGCACGCGCACCTCGCGGTCCTCCCACACGACGCGATTGGCGTCGCCTTCTGCGGCCGCGATCTCTTGCGACGAGACCACCCGCCCCAGGTCGATGGTCGCGCTCGACGTGCCAAGGTGGACGCTCTCCGTGCGGGCGTTGCAGACCGACTCGAACGCCGCCGACAGCACGTGCTGGCCGGTGTGCTGCTGCATGTGATCGAACCGGCGCGTCCAGTCGATGGCGCCCGTCACCCGCGCACCCACCTCGAGCGCACCGTCCACCACGTGCACGACGCCCGCCGCCACGCGATCCTCGACGTCGAGGACGCGGCGTTGGCCGAGGGTGCCGGTGTCATGCGGCTGTCCGCCAGAGGTGGGATAGAACGCGGTGGCCGCAAGCACCACCTCGAACTGTTCGCCCGCCGGCAGGCACGAGACGACGACGGATTCACACTGCTGCAGGTAGGCGTCGGTGTAGTACAAGCGTTCGGTCATAGGCCTCTTGGCGCCGAGTATCCCACGAGCGGATCGACGACC
>JANNEJ010000099.1:0-1711 GCA_031378585.1 Acidobacteriota bacterium
CTACAACCCGAAGGGCCTCGATATGCCGGCGCTGCTCGCGTGGGCGGCCGAGCACAAGACCGTCGCAGGATTTCCCGGCTCCGAGCCCATCACCAACGAACAGCTGTTCGCGCTGCCGGTGGATATCCTGGTGCCCGCGGCACTCGAGAACCAGATAACCGCCGACAATGTCAGCGCCATCAAGGCCCGGATGGTGATCGAGGGCGCCAACGGTCCGACGACGCCCGCCGCACACCAGGCGCTGCACGAACGCGGCGTGTTCGTCGTGCCCGACATCCTGGCCAACGCTGGCGGCGTGACGACCTCGTACTTTGAATGGGTCCAGGACCGTCACGGCTACTTCTGGTCGCTCAAGGAGGTCAACGAGCGGCTGGAAGAGAAGATGGTGCAGGCCTTCGACGCCGTGCTCGCCACGGCCAAGCAGTATAAGGTCGACATGCGCGCCGCAGCCTATATCGTCGCCATCAATCGCGTGGCGACGGTCACCCGGATGCGCGGGATGTACGCGTAGAGACAGCGGGGCTCGGGGCTCGGGTCCCGGGACTCGGGAAAATGCGAGACGCGTGCGGCGCCGCACAAACAGCGGAAACACGAAGGCCCGGCAGGTATCCGCCGGGCCTTCATCGTTTCTGAACTTCCCGAGTCCCGACCCCGGGACCCGAGCCCCGCCGGATGGCGGCCTGGCAGCGGAGCTGCTAGCCGACCATGCGGAAGGCGATGAGCTCAGTGGTGTCGGCGCCACCTGCGCTCTTGACCGTCACCTCGATCAGGAACTCCCCGGCTGGCAGGCTCGCGAGCGGCACTTCCAGTGTGGCAGCCTCACCCGCCGGCGGGGACGCGACCTGAAGATCCATCATGCCAACGCCCTGCCGATTCAGCAGCCGGGCCGCGTAGGTGACGCTGCCTGCCGCTGAGCCTGGCGCCACCGCGTAGAGACGCAGCAGCAGACGTTCGGTGCGGCGGAACTCGCGCGTGGCGGTCGGCGGCGCCGCCGCATCGGCCTTGATTGCCTGGAACTCGCGGGCGTTGCGCGCGACGTAGACACGCGGCGTGGTGAGACGCGGCTTCGGCTCGGTGAAGTCGGGCACCTCGATTGTGCGGTCGTCGGTGTCGAGCACGTCGTCGGGTTTGGCCTCAATCGACATCTTCAGGCTCAGCTTGCCGGGGGGTACGTCGATCTGCACCGTGCCGCGACGCGCGGAAGAAGGCGCGGTCCCCTCGGGCAGAACGTCGCCGGCCTGGCCCTTGAAATAGCTCTCGCCCCCCGGCGAGGCCGCCGTGAGCATGACGCGACCCACCGCCGCCCGGCCGCTGCCGGGCGTGGGCGGCACACCCTCCCACACCAGCGTGACGCGCGTCTTGCCGTCGTCGCCTGGGCCCATGCCCACCCACGTGCGAATCAGGCGCCGATCGGCGTTGTCGGCAATCCCCGCCAGCGATCTGCTGACTGCCGGCGGCGGACCAGGCTTGGGCGGCGCCACCGCGCGGGCGGTCTCCGCGGTGGTGAGCGCCCAGTACCCGCGACGCGCGCGCACCTGCACGCCGGGCCGGCGAACGCGCACCTTGATTGGATGGAACTTGCCATCGCTGCGCGACTGCGTCGAGTTGTAGCCAAGCAGATAGTACGCGCTCGAGTCGCGCACGATCTGCTGCATGCCCTTGGCCAGGTCGTTCCGGTTCACGATCGCCCGGCCGTCGGTTTCCTCGGCCA
>JANNEJ010000167.1:0-1891 GCA_031378585.1 Acidobacteriota bacterium
CTACGGCGAGACCTGGGGCCGCATGTGGCTCGACGTCGCGCGCTACGGCGAAGACGACTACCGCAGCCTCGACCCGATGGGCCGCGGCTTCAATCCGTATCCCAACGCGCACCTCTATCGCGACTGGGTGATTCGCGCCCTCAACGACGACCTGCCCTACGATCAGTTCGTTACGGCGCAACTGGCGGCCGACCTGCTCGAGGGGCGCGAGCGCGTGCGGCACCTGCCGGCCCTCGGCTTCCTGGGCCTCGGTCCGTGGTACTACGACAACGGCGCCGTCGAGATTACCCACGCCGACGAACGCCACGACCGGGTCGACGCCGTGAGCCGCGGCCTGCTGGGTTTCACCGTGGGCTGCGCGCGGTGCCACGATCACAAGTACGACCCGATTCCCACGAAGGACTACTACGCGATGGCCGGCGTGTTCCTGAACGCCGAGTACCACGAGTATCCGCTGGCGCCAAAGGCCGTGGTCGACGAGTACACGACCAAAGAGAAAGCGCTCAAGAAGAAGCGCGAGCTGCTCGCGGAGTTCACCGCCACCGAGTCGCAACAACTCGCCGAGACGCTGGCCTTCCAGGCCTCCCGATACATGCAGGCGGCGTGGAAGGTCACCGGCGAGCCCAGGAAAGACCGGCTCGAAGTCGTCAACAGCGACAAGCTCGACTACGAGCTCTTCGACCGCTGGCTGGTCTTCCTGGCCAAGCGCCCGGTGTTCTATCCCTTCCTGAAGGACTGGCAGGCGCTCATCGCCGCCGGCGGTACCGCCAAGGACGCCGAGAAGCTGGCCACGGAGTTTCAGACGCTGCTGGTGTCGGTCGTGCTCGAGCAGCGCGAGGTGAAGAAAGAAAACGACATCATCCGCGCCCGCGCGCTGCCCTCTGCAAAGCCAAAGGAGCCGGCGAACCTGCCCAACGAGTTCAAGACCAACGACGACTTCTGCCCGGGGTGCGGACTGGAGCTGAAGAGCATGTCGGTCGAGCGCACGGCGCTCTGGACCGATGCGTTCCGCCAGAACCTGGACCCCGACGATGCCCCCGGCAAAGTCGCCCGGCCCGGCCTGCTCCGGTTCCGTGGCTGGGGACTCGAGCAGCGCCTCGGCGACGATCGGCGCAGCCTGATCGAGACACTGCGCAAGGACATCGAGGCCATGGACAAGGCCATGCCGCCGAAGTACGCCTACGTGCACGGCGTGCGCGACGCCGAGACACCCGTCGACCTCAAAGTGCACGTGCGCGGCAACCCGATGCGCCTGGGCGATACGGTGCCTCGGGGGTTTGTCACGGTGCTCAGCCCTGGGGAGCGCACGGCGTTCACGAAGGGCAGCGGCCGTCTGGAACTGGCCAGGTCCATCACCAGTCAGCCCATCGCGCTGCGCGTCATCGTCAATCGCATCTGGAAGCAGCACATGGGCAGCGGCATCGTGGCCACGCCGAGCAACTTCGGACAAAACGGTGAACGGCCGACGCACCCGGAACTGCTCGACTACCTGGCGCAGTACTTCGTGGACCACGGGATGTCGATCAAGGCGCTGCACAAGGAGATCCTGCGGAGCCGCACGTACGCGCTCAGTGCCGACACGCAGGCCGCGGCCGCCGCGAAAGACTCGGGGAACCGCCTGTATTGGCGCGCGAACCGGAAGCGGCTGAGTGCCGAGCAGATTCGCGATGCGGTGCTGTCGGTGTCGGGCGCGCTCGACGCCCGCCTGGGCGGACCGTCGGTGCCACTCACGCCGCTCGTGGATCGGCGCACCATCTACGGCAAGGTCAGCCGCTACAAGCTCGACGAGTTCCTGCAGCTGTTCGACTTTCCGAGTCCGAGTCAAACCGCCGAGCAGCGCTACGCCACGACCGTGCCCCTGCAGCGGCTGTTCTTCATGAACAGCGACTTC
>JANNEJ010000170.1:0-6573 GCA_031378585.1 Acidobacteriota bacterium
CCGGGTGCTCGTGATGGCCTGCACGGCGGCGGTCGGGGAGCCGTTGATGGCGTCGATCTGATCGGGGGCGACGTTGGTGATGATGTCGACGTTGCCAGCGATGAGCTCGGCCGAGCGGGTCGAGGCCTCGGGGATGATGCGCCACACGATCCGATCGACGCCATCAACGGCTCCCCGACCGCCGCCGTGCAGGCCATCACGAGCACCCGGCGCATGTATCTTGGCTTCAACCAGGCCGAGTCTTTTCGCCAGACACCGGGCGGACGCGCCATCCAGGATGCCCGGGTGCGGCGGGCGCTGCAGTACGCCATCGACGTGCCCACCATCTGCAAGCAGTTGCTGCACGTCGAGTGCGAACGAGCCACGGGCCTCGTCAACAAGGTCAACGCCAACCCGCGCCTGACGCCGTATCCCTTCGAACCGGCCACTGCCGAGCGGCTGCTCGACCAGGCAGGCTGGCCGCGCGGCGCCGGCGGCGTGCGCTTTCCGATCACGCTGCAGGCCGGCCGGGGCCGCTACTTGAATGACGCGAATATGGTGCAGGCCATCGGCCAGTACCTGAAGGACGTCGGCATCGGCGTCAACGTCGAGTTGCTTGAATGGGCCAGCGTCTACACCCCGCTGATCCGGCAGCGCAACGCCGGCCCCTTGTTCTTCCTGGGCACCGGCGGCGCGCTGTGGAGCCCGATCTACGACATGAACGACATCGCGCGAGTGGACTCGGGCACCAACTACGCCAACTGGAGCGACCCGCGCTGGTTCGGCCGCTGGGACGCACTCATCGACGCCGCGACGCCCGAGGAGAGCCGCCGGATCATCGACGAGATGCTGCAGGTGTTCTACGACGACGGCCCGTGGCTGCACCTGTACTTCCAGCCCGACTTCTACGGCGTGTCGAAGCGCATCACGTGGCAGGCGCGACCCGACGAGCGGGTCTACGCCTACGAGGCCACGCCCAAGGGCTGATCCATGTGGACCTACATCGCGCGCAGATTGCTGCAGAGCCTCGTCGTCGTGATCGGCGTCACGCTCGTCAGCTTCGTGGCGCTGCAAATCGGCGGCGATCCCACCTATCTCTTCGTCAGCGAGCGGGCGACGGCCCAGGAGATCGAGGTGGTTCGGCACGCGCTGGGCTTCGACCGGCCGCTGCACGTGCAGTATCTGAGCTTTCTGTCCGACCTGGCGCGCGGAGACTTCGGTCAGTCCCTGTCCTATCGCCAACCCGCCCTCGGCATCGTGCTCGGCGCGCTGCCGGCCACCATCGAACTGGCGGTCTTCGCCTTCGTGGTGGCCATTGGACTGGCTATTCCGCTCGGCGTCCTTGCCGCGCTCAAGCGCGGCACGGCGGTGGATGGCTCGATCACGATCCTGGGCCTGCTCGGGCAATCGATTCCGAACTTCTGGATGGGGATCATGCTGATCCTCTTCTTCGGCCTCTACCTGCGCTGGTTCCCGATTTCCGGCCATGTGCCGTTTCTGACGCCGCTGCTGGCCGGCGACGTCGTCACGGCCGTGACGAATCTGCCACGCACCCTCTATTTCCTGGTGATGCCAGGCCTGACCGTGGCCACCTACTCGCTTGCCCGCAACACGCGCCTCGTGCGGTCGTCGATGCTGGAGGTGCTCGGCCAGGACTACGTGCGCACGGCCCGCGCCAAGGGTCTGGCCGAGACCACCGTCGTGGTCCATCACGCGCTGCGCAACGCCTGGATGCCGGTCGTCACGATGGTTGGGCTCGAGTTCGGCTTTCTGCTCGGCGGCGTCGTGGTGACCGAAACGGTCTTCAGCTATCCCGGCATCGGCCGGCTGCTCTTCAACGCCATCAACCAGCGCGACATTCCGCTCGTGCAGTGCGGGGTGATCCTGCTGGCCGCCAACTTCATCCTGCTCAACACGCTCGTCGATCTGGTCTACGCGCGACTCGACCCGCGCGTCGCGCTCGCCAGGAGCCGAGGATGACGGTCGGACGTGGTGGGAACCGCGCATGGCGCAGCATGGTGGCGGCGAAGTGGCCCGTGCTGGCTTTCGTGATTCTCGTGACGGTGGCGATCGTCGCCGCGTGTGGACCCTGGCTGGCCCCGCTCGACCCTGGGCGGCAGAGCATCGCCTCGCGGCTGGCCGCGCCGATGACCGCGGATCCGCAAGGCACGATGCACTGGCTCGGCTCGGATGTGCTTGGCCGCGACGTGCTCTCGCGGCTGCTCTACGGCGCCCGCATCTCGCTGCTCGTCGGTCTCGCCGCCATCACCGTGGGCGGCGCCATCGGCATCCTGGCGGGCCTGCTGGCCGGCTACTTCGGCGGCTGGATCGACGACGTCATGATGCGTCTGGCCGACATGCAGCTGGCCTTCCCGTTCGTGCTGCTGGCCATCATGTTCCTGGTGGTGCTCGGACCGGGCGTGGGCAATCTCATTCTCGTGCTGGGCATCGGGCAGTGGGTGACCTATGCCCGCATCGTGCGAGCCGAGACGCTGTCGCTGCGCGAGAAGGAGTTTGTCGAGGCCGCGCGCGCGTTGGGCGACAGCACGCCGGCGATTCTCTTCCGGACCATCCTGCCGAACATCGTCGCGCCGCTCACCGTGATTGCGTCGTTCAACGTGGCGAGCGTGATCCTCACGGAAGCGTCGCTGTCGTTCCTGGGTCTGGGCGTGCCGGCCTCCGTGCCCACCTGGGGCAGCATGCTGGCCGAGAGCCGCGACACGCTGCTCGCCAACAAGTGGTGGCTGGCGGTCTTCCCGGGGCTGGCCATCATGCTGACGGTGCTCAGCTTCAACATCATGGGCGACTGGCTGCGCGATCTGCTCGATCCGCGGCTGCGGGAGCGGCAATGAGGACGCGCGCATGAAGGTCGGGATTATCGGGGCGAGCTTCGCGCAGGCGGCTTACCTGCCGGCGCTGCGCCATGTACCTGGCGCCGAGGTGGTGGCAATAGCCTCGGCGCGTCTCTCGAACGCACAGGCCGCGGCCGACGCGTGTGGCGTGCCCCACGCCTACGACGACTGGCGGCAGATGCTGGCCGCGCACACGTTCGACCTGGTGTGCATCGCGACGCCGACCGTGCAGCACGCGCCGCAGGTGCTCGCGGCCATTGCCGCAGGCGCGCACGTGCTGTGCGAGAAGCCCACGGCGATGCACGCGGGCGAGGCCGCCCGGATGCTGGCGGCCGCCGAGGCCGCCAGACGCGTGCACATGGTCGACCACGAACTGCGCTTCAACCCCAATCGCGCACGCATCGCCGCGCTCATCGCCGACGGCACGCTTGGCCACATCCGCCACGTCACGATCGCCAACATCACCAGCGGCTGGAACAACCCGGCCAGCCGGTCCAAGGGAGACTGGTGGAGCCTGGCCGACCAGGGCGGCGGCCGGCTCGGCGCCAACGGCAGCCATCAGGTGGACCTGCTGCACTGGTGGCTGGGCGAAGTGGCCTGGGTCACCGGCGCCGCGCCCGTCATGGTGCCCAATCGTGTGGACAAGGCCAGCGGCGAGGCCTGGACGGCGACTGCGGACGACGTGGCCTACTTCACCCTCGAGATGGCTGCAGGCGCGGTGGCCCAGGTGTTCCTGTCGGGCGTCGCGGCGCACAACTCTGGCAACCTCACGCAGGTCTTCGGATCCAAGGGCACCGTGAAGCTCTCGAACGATGATGAACGGCTGTGGCTTGCCGTGGCCGGCCAGAGTTTCGAGGAGATCACCGAGACCGATCCCAATGCCGCGCTGCCCGGCGTGAACGCCGGCATCTGGAATGTGTCGGTCGTGGCCCTGCTGCAGGAACTGGCGGCCGCGATTCGCGAAGGCCGGCGGCCCGCCCGCGGCGCCACCTTTGTCGACGGACTGGCCAACCAACGCGTGCTCGACGCCGTGCGGTTGTCGGGCGCCGAGCGGCGCTCGGTGCGTCCAGGGGATGTCGATGCCAGCGCTTGAGGGTCAGTCGGTACTCGTCACCGGCGCGGCGCAGGGCCTGGGCGCAGCCATCGCCCGGTATCTGCATGCGCGCGGGGCGCGCCTGATTCTGATGGACCGCGACGCCGCCGGCCTGGCGGCCGTCGCGGCCGCGTGTTCCGGCTCGACGGCCACGGTCGTGGACTTGTCCGATGCCGCCGACACCGCCCGTGCGCTTGCCGAAGCGGTGCGAGGTCCGGTCGACACGGTCATCCACAATGCCGCGATTCTGAAGATGGAGCCGGTGGACGTGGTGTCGCTCTCCACCTTCCAGGCCACGCTCAACGTCGGGATCCAGGCGGCGTTCCAACTGACGCAAGCCGTGTGGCCGGCCATGAAGACGCGCGGCGGCACGCTGATCTTCGTCACCTCGCGCTCCGGTATCGAGGGCTTTGCCGACGAAACCGCCTACTGCGCCGGAAAGCACGCGCTCGAAGGGTTCTCGAAGAGCCTTGCGCTCGAAGGTGCCGCGCACGGCATCCTGTCGGTCACGATCACGCCAGGCATGTACATGCACACGCCGATGTCCGAAACCACCTACTCGGCTGAGGCGCGCGCCAAGTGGGTCGACCCGATGCGTCTGGCGCCCGCGTTCGCGGTGCTCGCCACTCGCCCCATTCACCTTTCGGGCCAGCGCCTCGACGCCTGGACCCTCTCGCAGATGGACTCGACGTCATGAGCATGCAACCGATTTACGACTGGATCGACGCCCACGCCGAGGAATGCATCCGCGACCTGCAGCGCTTCGTGCAGCAGCCTTCGATCTCGGCCCAGAACGTGGGGCTGCGCGAGTGCGCCACGCTGATTCGCGACATGATGCGCGACGACGGGCTGCCGGCCGACTTCCATGAGCTGGCGCAGGGACCGCCGGTCGTATTCGGCCACCTGCAGGCCAAGCAGCCTGGGAAGAAGACGATTCTCTGCTACTCGCACTACGACGTGCAGCCGCCCGAGCCCCTCGACAAGTGGAGCCACGGCGGCCCGTGGTCGGGCGCGGTCGTCGACGGCGTGCTCTACGGCCGCGGCGCCACCGACAACAAGTCGGGCGTGCTGGCCTTCACCAAAGCCGCCAAGGCGTTCCTGCAGGTGCGCGGCGAGGTACCGGCCAATCTCAAGCTCTTTATCGAAGGCGAGGAAGAGATCGGGTCACCGCATCTGGCGGCGTGGGCCGCCGCCAACAAGACGCTGCTCGAGGCCGACGGCATGCACTGCCTTGACGGCTCGATGGAGACCGGCACGAGCGTGCCCGATGTGTCGCTGGGCCTGAAGTCGGTGCTCTTCGTGGAGCTCATCGCGCGCGGCGCGAAGACCGACATCCACTCGCTCAACTTCCCGCTCGTGCCGGCGCCGGTGTGGGAACTCATCTGGGCGCTCAACACCATCTTCGACCGCAACCGCCGGATCCTGATCGACGACTGGCAGGAAGGCATCTGGCAGCTCGGTCCCGACGACGAGCAGCAGTTGCTCGACAAGGCGGGCAGGGTCGACCTGCAGGCGATGCGGGACGAATGGGGCATCGCCGAGTTTGCCCAGGGCCGCGACGGCATCGACGCGATCCGCGCGCGTTCGTACGAGCCCACCGCGAACATCCAGGGCATCATCGCCGGCTACACGGGCCCCGGCACCAAGACGATCGTGCCAAACGAGGCACGAGCCCGGCTCGACTTCCGGCTGATTCCAAATATTCAGCCCGTCGACGCGATTCGCAAGTTGAAAGCGCACCTTGTGAAGCACGGCTTTGGCCACATCGAGGTACGGGCCAACGACGGCGCCGAGCCGCCCTACAAGATCTCGGTCAAGGAAGACATCAGCCAGGCCATCATCGCGGCGGCCACCGAGGTCTACGGCGAGGTCCCGGTCGTGAACGGCGTGTCAGCCGAGGGCGCGATTCTGCGGCACGTGTGGATTCCCTGCGTGCTGACAGGCTTTGCCAATCCCGGTGCCAACCTGCATGCGCCCGACGAGAACATCCACATCGACAAGTACCTGCAGGGCATCAAGTACGCCGCGGCGATCATGGAGCACTTCGGAAAAACGTCCTAGCAAACGCCGCTAGAAGCGGTACAGGAGCCGTGCAAAGACCCGGCTGCCCTCGTAGGGGCGATTCCCGTAGCCGGTCATCAGCCCGCCGAGCCAGTCGATGCGCGGCACGCCGGTAGAGGCGTTGAAGGCCTGCGGGCCACCCGAGTCGATCGTGGCCCAGTCGGTCACTTCGAGCTTGTCGTACCAATACCCGAGGCCGACACCCACCTTGGGCGTGAAGAAGTACTTGACGTCTGCCGTGAAGCGGTTCCACTCGTTCACCACGTCCGGCAGCGGGATGAACGCGTTGGTCGTCTGCAGCACCGCGATGCGCGGGCCACCGTAGTTGAACGCGTTGTCCGAGTCGTTGCGCTCGTAGCTCAGGTGCACGTTGGCCTTCGCGTTGGCCAGCCCCTCGAGGTCGAGATAGGCCATGTAGGTCTTCACGACTTCGTTGTTGTCGAGCGTCCAGTTGCGCGCCGGGTCGGTCCAGGTCGGATCGGGCGGCGGGTTGGCGTTACGCGACTTCTGCAGCGCGTCGAACGTGTCGCGGCCGAAGCTGGCACCGAAGTGCACGGTGTCGTTGGGGCTGACGTCCACGCCGGCAAT
>JANNEJ010000173.1:0-4358 GCA_031378585.1 Acidobacteriota bacterium
GCCATGGAAGACCTGAATCCTCGCGGTCGCGCGGAATGGCAGGCGCTCGAAGAAGAACGACGCTTCCTCTCTGGTACACTCGACCTGCCCGAGCCGACGCCCGGGCACGTGCATCGCCCCTGACCCTAGGAGTCGCCATGAACCGTCGTACCTTCGTTCTCACCCTCACGCTGGCCGCCTCTGCCCTCACTCCTCTGTTCGCGCACGAGGGCCACGACCACAAGCTGCTCGGCACGGTCACCGAGCTGACTGCCGACCGCATCGTGGTAAAGGCCACCAAGGACGGCGCGCTGTCAACCGTGGCAATCACGCGCACCACGAAGATCACGCGCGGCACGAGCAAGCTGCAGGCCTCGGATCTCAAGGTGGGCGACCGCGTGGTGGTCAACATCGGCGCCGGCAAGGCGCCGCTCTCGGCCAAGGCCATCCAGGTCGGCGACGCGCCAACCACCCGCTAAGCGCCACACGCCACGTTCCCGCATGCCGCTGCCGACGTCCATTCTCTGCCCCGTCGATTTTTCGGGACACGCCGAGCGCGCGCTGCGTCACGGCGTGGCGCTCGCCGGCGCGTTCCACGCCCGCCTCACCGTGGTGACGGTGAACGACCCGCTGCTGGTCGATGCCACCGCCGCGGCTGGCTACGGCGACACGCTGCGCGACCAGGTGAAAGCGGCACTGCTCGATGCGCTGACGCGCGTGCCCGCGCACACAACGCGCCTGCTGCCGGCCATCGACATCGTCACGGGCGTGGCCAGCGACGAGATTCTGCTGGCGGCCGACCGCGCCGGCGCCAGTCTCATCGTGATGGGCACGCAGGGGCTCGGCGGCACCGGCAAGCTGATGTTCGGCTCCACGACCGAACGCGTGATGCATACGACCAGAGTGCCCGTGCTCGCGGTGCCGGAGTACGCGCCCGAACGTATGACCGTCGTCGACGGGACGACACGCTTCACGGTCGGTACCGTCGTCGGGGCCGTGGGACTCGACGCCCTCGACGGGGTCGTGGCAGCCACCGCGGCCGACTGGGCCGGCGCGATGGGGGCCGGGCTCGTGCTCACCCACGTGTGCCACGAGGCACCCGCGCCGTCGTGGTGGCCGTTCTCTGGCAGCCCCGTGCCGGCAGAGTCCATCGACGGGGCCCGCGCGCAGATGACCGAACTCGCGCGCACGCTGCCGGCGACGGCACAGGCGCAGATCGACGTGCGTAGCGGAGCGGCGCCCGCCGGCGTGGCGGGGGTTGTGCACGAGCGCGCGGCGGGTCTGCTCGTGGTCTCGCGCGGCGGCGGCGAACACCGGCCCGGCACGGTGGCGTACCGCATCATGCGCGAGGCCGACATCCCCACCCTCGTCGTCTGTCGCCGCTGAGGCGGCCTCAGTAGGCCGCGAGCAAGGCAGCGGCGGCCGTGAACCGCGGCGCGATATCCACCGGCACGGTCGTGAGCTTGTCGAACACGGCCTGGGTGCTTGGCCGCACGACGCCCAGCGTCTCGAGCATGGCCTTGGCGCCGGCGTAGTTGCCCTCGGCCTCGATCATCAGCAGGTCGCGCGTCAGCGCCGTGACCGCCTCGCGAATCTTGCCCGTCATCACGCCGAACGTGCCGTCGGCATTCACCGTGAACGCGCCCTGGTCGAGCAGATAGTTGAGCTGCACGGCCTGGCCGCGGCCGTGTGCCTCGGTAATGCCAAAGCGGATCGAACGAAACGCCGAGGCCAGAAACGTCGTGTACATCGTGTCCTGCATCGCCTTGGGCAGCTGCCCGTTGTCGACGAGGAACTGCAGCGCGAAGAGCCCGGCCGCGTCGGCCTTGGCCTCTTCGATGGCGCTGTAGGTGTCTTTCAGCTCCTGACGCACGGTGGTGGCCCGGCCAGCCACGGTGATGGCGTGCGGACCCAGCCCGTGCACGAGCTCGTGCATCAGGATGTGCGTGAAGAACGCATCGAAGGCCACGTTTCCGCGATCGGCCGGCGCCAGCGCGACCTGCGCAATCGGCAGCAGCACCTGGTCGAACTTCGCCTGCTGGTTGTTCTTCAGCATCACGCGCTTGCTGCCCTTGGCCGCGATGACGCGCTCGTCGTTGGGCAGATTGAACGCGGCCGTCTGCACGCCGCGATTGGCGTCGCCCGACGAGAACACGGTGTTCACGACCGCAATGGGGGCCAAGGCGCCCAGAGCGGGATTGCGGTACTTCGCGTCAATCGGCAGGTGGTTCTCGATCTGTTGCAGCGCGCCGGCAAACTGCTGCAGCTTGGCCGACTCGGCCTGATCCTTGATGGTGATGAAGGCCTCGAACGCGGCCTTGTAGTTGAACCACTCGTCTTCGTAGACCTCGTACGGGCCAATGGTGGGTTCGATGGTGGCATCGAGTTCCATCCACTTCACGTCGCTGTCGTAGTAGTCGTTCGAGGCGAAGGCCGCCGCGCGCGCCTCGAGAAACGCCTTGAGCGTGGGCTGCGTCGTGGCCCCGGCCGCGGCGCGCAGATGGCCGGCCGCTACCGCCAGTTCACTTTGATACTCCACGCTATAGGGCACGGCCATCAGTTGCCCATTGGCGCCGCGCCGAATTGTCGTGAAGAACCCGGTGGCCGCCTGACGCGCCGGCCCGGCCTGCGTGGCCAGCCAGCGCTCGACGTCGGCTTTCGTGGCGTCAGCGGGATAGAAATTCGCGGCGGCGGGTTTGGGCGGCGCGCCCGACACGAACGGCTCGTTGTGGTCGAGCCGCGACCACGGCCCTTTGTTGACGAGGAAGTAGCCGAGCCGCGCCCGGCCGAGCGGCGTGTCGTCGGTGACGAGCGCCGTGAGCATGGCCTCGTTGCCCGCCCACACCTGCCGCAGAAACAGCGCGTCCATCACCTGCGCAGCCCGCACCATGTGCGCGAGCGCGCGCCGCTCGGATTCCGGCAGCGCCGAGACGTCGGCCGACAGATCCGTGGGCGCAAACCTGGCCGATTGCACGCCGAGGGCAGCCACCGCAGGGTCGACGCGCGCTGGCGCCGCGGCGGGCCGGCTCGCATCCGAGGGCGGCGCGGCGCCGCCACCACAGGCGCTCATGCCCACGACGCACACTCCGGCGAAGACGAGACACAGGGCTCTGGACATGATGGTTCAGGAGACTCGACACGGAACATGGACTAGTGCACACCCGGACTGCCGAGCAGGTGCGCGGGATCGGCGCCGAGCCGGGCAATCGCCCGGCTCCACATCTCGGCCGGTACGCCGCCAAAGATCAGGTCGGCGCCGACCGGCACGAGCAGCCACGACGACTGCGCGAGTTCGCCGTCGAGTTGGCCCGCCGACCAGCCGGCATACCCGACCACGACCTTCACATCGCGACCCGGCGGGGTCTGCAGCGCCGTGCGAATCGCGGCGGGCGACGCCGACAGGAACACGCCGTCGGCAATCTCGGTGGCGTTCTCGTCGAGCGAGGGACGCGACGTGAGCACCCAGGCCCGCATGGGCTCCACCGGGCCGCCCGTGAACAGGTGCACGTCGTCGCGAATCTCGAGCTCCGGCACGGTGTGCACCATCTCGTGCGCCGGCTGCGCCATCGGGCGGTTCACAATCAACCCGAACGCACCCTCGGCGTCGTACTGGCACAGCAGCACGACCGTGCGGGAGAAGTTCGGGTCCGCCAGCTGCGGCATCGAAATCAGCATCATGGGCGTGTCGGCCACCGCTCCGTCGTGCATGCGTCCCTCCTACTCCAGGGTGCTCATGGTGACCGCGGGCCACCCCGGCCCCGCGTCATACCGCAAGTCGACCGCACCGTTCATGCGGCGGACGACAGCCTCTCGTCGCCGTCCTGACCGCGCGATTGGTGGATACTGTGCGGATATGCATGGTCACAGTCGCCGCCAGTTTCTCGCCAGCGTCGCCGCCACGGCCATCGCGTCGCGCAGCCGCCCTGTGAACGGCGCCGCCAAGCTCTTGCGCGGCGCCTTCATGATCCTTCATACGCCGTTCACTTCAGACGGCGCCGTGGATTGGGACGATCTCGCGCGCGAAGCCCGGTTCGTCGATCGCCATGGGTGTCAGGGTGTCGTCTGGCCGCAGGGTTCCAGCCGGGTGGCCACGCTGACCAAAGACGAGCGGATGCGCGGCATGGCGACGCTGGCCGACGCGATGAAGGGGGCGCGGGGGGCGCTCGTACTCGGCGTCCAGGGTCGTGACACCGACGACATGCTGGACTACGCCGCTCGCGCCGAGGCGCTGGCGCCAGACGCGATGATCGCGATGCCGCCGTCATCCGGCCAGTCCATGGACGACCACGGCCAGTACTTCCGCGCGCTGGCCAAAGCCACGCGCCGGCCCGTCATCATGCAAACGAGCGGCGGCAGCCCGGACCTCGCTCTGTCGACGG
>JANNEJ010000591.1:0-4230 GCA_031378585.1 Acidobacteriota bacterium
CCAGGATGCGCTGGCTCGCATCACCGCCGCCGGCACGCAGGCCGTGAAGGACGGCGCGTTCCAGATGACGGTCACGCCCGACACCCTGCTTGTGGGCGGCCGGGCGCTGCTGCGCCCCGACGTAGCGGTCAGCGAACTGGCCGCGATGCTGCACGCGCACAGCGTGGGCGAACTGAGCCTCACCGCCGCGCTCGAACCCGCCGCCTGGCACGCGTTCCTCGTGCTGTTGTCGCAATCGGCAGCAGAGATCCGCGACGCAGGCGGCATCAGCCGCGCGTGGGAATCGGCCGGGGGCGGTCCGCTCGAAGTGCGCCAGATCGACTACGCCGAGGTGCTGCGCGAGCGCGCCGACGGCGACAGCTCCGACTGGGAAGACATCCTCACGGCCTACCTGCAGGGCGAGCAGACCGACATCGACGACACGATGCTCGACGCCTTGCTCGATATCGCCACCGAGCCTGCCCGCATGGCGGCCTTCATGGACAACATCGTCGAGCGGGCGACCGGCGAGAACGGCTGGCTGAGCAAGCAGCAAGCGCAGCTGTCGAAGCTGCTCCAGGCGCTGACGTCCTATGTGGCGGCGTCCGATCCGAGCCTGCTCGACAAGGTGCTGCGTAACCTCGCCAGCAGCGTTCCGCGGATGTCCCCCGAGGTGCTCACCTCCCTGCTCAACGAGCCGCAGGCGGCCGGCCCCGACGGTCAACCCGAAGGCATCGACCTGGCAGGCGAACTGGTCGCGCGCCTTGACGAAGACATCATCGCGAAGTTCGTGGCCGCGGCCGTCGCCCGCGACCGGCAGGCGACCGCGCGCCTTGCGCAGGCGTTCCAGGCGCTCGTGCCCGACGAGGGTCAGCGCGACCGGGTGCTCGACATGGCCTCCGACGTGGCTGCGCAAGGGCCACTCGGCAAGGAGCCGCGGTTCGACGAACTCTGGCAGCAGGCCTCCGAGATGCTCTCGTCCTACACCGACGAGAAGTACATCTCGCAGGAGTACGCGGCCGATCTGTCGAGGGCCCGCATCGTCGCAGTCGAAATGGACCGGATTGGCGACGACCCACCCGAACGCGTCGCGGCCTGGGTCGCCTCGGTGTCCGACGAGCAGGTACGGCGGCTGGACCAGGCGGTGCTCGGCGATCTGCTCATGGTCGAGACCAGGCGCGACGAGTGGCAGAAGGTGCACGCGCTCGCGCTTGCCCGAATCGAGCAGCTGGTGCTCGTCGGCGACCTGGCGCCGGCGCAAGACCTGCTCGACACCATGCTACGGGTGTCTCTCGACAAGACCTCCACGTTCGCGGACGTGGCCAAGGGCGGCCTGACCCAGTTGGCGGCCGGCGACGTCATGACGCACGTGCTGCTCTTCATCCGCCAGGCCGAGGAAGGCGAACTGCCGCGGGCCACCCGGTTGTGCCTGTCGCTTGGCAAGAACGTGGTCGGCCGGCTCGTCGATGCGATTCTCGTCGAGGAGGGCGCGCGCAGCATCCGGCGCCTGCGCGAGGTGCTGATGTCGTTCGGGTCAGCCGCACGCGCGCGGGTGGTCGAGTTGTGCACGTCGCCCAATCCGGCCGTACGACGCACGGCCGTGGAGCTCGTGCGCGCGGTCGGCGGCGCCGAGACACTGCCCCTGCTCGTGAAATTGCTCGACGACGAGGAACCACAGGTGCAGCGCGACGCGCTCAGGGCGATTGTGCAGATGGGCTCGGACTTGGGGTTTGCCGCCCTGCGGGATGCCCTCACCGCCGGCCCGCCGCGCACGCGCGACATGATCACGCACTCACTCGCCACGCTTCGCGACGAACGCGCGGCGCCGCTCTTTGCGTTCATCATTCGCCAGGGACACTACCGCGGCGCGTCCGAGAAGGTCTATCGCACCTGCGTGGACTTGCTGGGTGCGTTGCGCGTCTCGTCCGACGTCGCCCTCGAGGCGCTGAAAGACGCGGCGATCCGCGGCGAATGGTGGGCGCCGTTTCGCACGCGCCGGCTGCGCGCGGCCGCCACGCGGGCCCTGCGTGCGACCGGATCGCCTGCAGCACTCGACCTGCTGCAGGCTCTGGCCGCGTCCGGCCCTCGCGGCACGCAGACGGCCGCCGGCGCCGCGCTTGCCGGCGCGGCGCCAGTGTCGACGGCCCCGACGTCAGTTGAACCACCTCCCGACCCGCTCGATCAAGAGTCCCTGTCGGAGTCCGCCCCTACCCCCGAGAGGAGTGATTCGTGAGCGACGCGGCCCGGCAGCTCAGGCAGGCCGATGAGTTCGTACGGCGGCTGACAGCCGCCGTCCGCGCCAATCAGCTCTACGCCCCGACCCATCCGCTGGCTGGCCGCGCCCTGAAGGCGCTGGCCGAATCCGCGACGCAGATGCTGGCCGAAGACGCCAGTCTCGCGGTGGGCTTCATCGAGAACGAGATCGTCGTCGGCGAGATTCCGCTCGTGCAGGCCGGTGAGGCCTTCGGCGAGCTGCTGCGGCGCGTACGGCAGATCGGCGTGGAACGCATCACGTTCGACCGGGGCGTGGCGCCCGAAGAACTCGCCGTGCTGGTCGGCACCCTGGCGCACCCGGAACGGGCCGGTGTGGTGCAGGCCGGTCAGATTCCCGATCCGCTGGCCGTGCTCGGCGCCTTGACGCGCGTGCGCGTGGGCCATCTCAGCCTCGACGAGCGCGTCGAGGCCTCGGCCGCCGACGTGGCCACGATTCGCCGCCTCTACACCGACGGCGTGTCGATTGCCGGTGCGCTGTGGGAGATGACGCAGCGCGACGGGATGCCCGACCCGCACCAGGCCAAGGCGCTCGTCGACTCGCTGGCCCAGGCGGTCGCGCAGAACCGCACGGCGCTCATGGCCCTGACCGCGCTCAAGGACTACGACAACTACACGTTCACCCATATGGTGAACGTGTCGATTCTCGTGATGGCGCAGGCCCGCAGCCTCGGCATCGACGGCACGCTGTTGCGCGAATTCGGGCTGGCCGCGCTGATGCACGACATCGGCAAAGTGCGCACGCCGCTCGAGATCCTCAACAAGCCCGACAAGCTGACCGACGCCGAGTTTGCGATCATGCGCATGCACGTCGTGGACGGCGCCGAGATCCTTCGCCGCACGCCGGAGATTCCGGCGCTGGCGCCAGTCGTGGCGTTCGAGCACCACCTGCGGCTCGACGGCACGGGCTATCCGATGGGCGTGAAGCGCGCGTCGCTCAACCTGGGCACGATGCTCTGCAGCATTTCCGACGTCTACGACGCCATGCGGTCACAGCGCGCCTACCAGGGGGCCTACCCCACCGACCGCATCCTCGCGGTGCTGCAGAAGAGCGACGGGCTGCATTTCGAACAGCATCTGGTCCGCCGGTTCTCCCAGCTGATGGGGCTGTACCCGCCCGGCAACATGGTGCGGCTCGACACGGGCCACGTCGGCGTCGTGATTCGTACGTTCGCGCCCGACCCGAGGCGCCCGAGGGTGCGGGTCATCATCGATCCAGCCGGCACTCGCCTGCTTCGGCCGTTCGACGTCAACCTCTGGGATGTCGACGCCGACGGCATCGGGCCCAAGACCATCTCCGCGCCAGTCGATCCGAAGGACTTCGGCATCGATCCGCTCACGTTCCTGTAGCCCGATCCGGCCGTGATGATGGTGCGACCCCTGCATGCGCGCGGCTGTCGCGTCATCGCCGCAGCGCTGGTGCTGGCTGCGTGGTGGCCGGTTGGCGCCCGTCAAACGGCGGCACGAGACGGCCCGACCCTGCTCGTGCTGGTCGTCGTCGACCAGATGCGCGCCGAGTACCTGACGCGGTACAGCACCCACTGGACCGGCGGCCTTCGGCGTCTCCTCGACGAGGGCGCCCGCTACGAGCAGGCGTTCTATCCCTATCTGAACACGGTGACCTGCGTCGGCCACGCCACCCTCGGGACCGGCGCCTGGCCCAGGACGCACGGCATCATCTTGAATCAGTGGTACCGGCGCGACGAAGGCCAGCTCCGGTCGTGCACGTCTGACCCGTCGGTGCGCGCCGTCGTCTACGGCGGCACCCCCGGTCGCGAAGGACATGGCCCGGCGCAGTTGCGCGTGCCGACGCTGGCCGAGCGCCTGCGCGCGCGGTGGCCCGGGTCCCGCAGCGTCTCCTTGTCGATCAAGCCGCGTTCCGCGGTCATGATGGCGGGCCGCGGCGCCACTGCGGTGACCTGGGTGGACAGCGGCCACTGGCAGTCGTCGACGGCCTATGCCGCGGCGCCGCTTGCGAGT
>JANNEJ010000241.1:0-4695 GCA_031378585.1 Acidobacteriota bacterium
ACGAGCACCGCCGTGGATCGTCGATGAGGCCGTCCTTGAGTCCATCGACCGCGTCGCAGGAGGCCACGGCCGACTTCGAGAGCAGCGAGAGCTTCGCCTGCGAGAACAACGGCGTGCCGTCGGCGCCGTGCGTGGCCAGCCACGATGACAGGAACCCGAACGTCTGCCGGATGCGGTTGTTGGCCGGATCGCCCGCCACGATGCCGTCGTAGTCGCCCGGATACCGCTGCGCCTCGGACAACGCCTGTTGGCCGCCAGCCGAGCAGCCCACGAAGTACGACCGCTCAGCGAATCGCCCAGCGGCGTTGCGCACGATGAGCTTGGCCGACTCGGTCATCACGTGAATAGCGCGGTGACCGTAGTCGATGAGCTTCTCGGGATGCCCTTGCGCAAACTTCATGTCGTCGCCGGCGTGGCCGGTATCCGTGCTGGCCGTGGCGTATCCTCGACGCAAGGCTGCCGCCATGGCCCCATACGAGATGGAGCCCTGGTAGCCGCCGTTGCCCACGCCCTGGAACTTGCTGTTCCAGGCCTCGGCAGGGGGAATCCACACTTCGAACCTGATCTCCGAATCGCTCGTGGGCCGTGCAACGGCTTCGACGCGGCAGAACGCCGGCAGCGTCATCGCGGTGGATGCACCGGGCGGCGTGAAGGCGCCGGCGGACACCGACGTGGCGGCGGTGACCGTGACGGTCGGAATGGTCAACGCGGTGAGCGTGGCGCACGCCGTGCCGGCGGGCGCGGCGGCAGCGACGCCGCCTGCAAGCACGGGCGACGACGCAACGACAAGAACTGACAACACGCGGCGGATCATGGGTGGCCTCGTAGTCTCGGGAGTGACGGGTGCTTGGCGCAAACCTTAGGGAACAGAGATCTCGCGCACGTACCACGGGAAGCTGGTGACGCTGAGCAGCGTCTCTTTGCCGTCGAAGAGCGGCGCAAAGGCGGCGCCTGATGCGCTGAAGGTCAGCGTCTCGACGCGGTCGGGCGTCGAGGCACTGCGCAAGACATCGGCCGCCTGATCGACCTTGTAGGAGCGTGTGTAGTCCGGACGCACGGCCGAACGCAGCTTCGTCTCGGCGTGGCTCTTCACGGGCGGGGCCCGGCGATACGCCACCCGCAAGTCGATGCGCTCGCCGCTGGCGGCGGCAAACTCCCAGTGTTCCTCGGCCCGGCCGCTCTCCTCGGCCTGCGCCGAGAGAGATCGCGTCACCGTGCTGACGACGGCCGTCAGATTGACGCCGTAGGCGCCGGCTCCCTCCGGCGACAGCCCGCCGACGAGGATCGCGTTCGCCTCGCCAGCGGCGTTGCGAGCGGGCGCCACGAGCACGATGTAGCGGGACGCGCCGGCCCGGTACTGCTTCCCCTGGCCGTCGAGCACGAGCTGGCGTTCGATGAAGGTGACGGTCAAATTGGCGCCGCGGTTGCCAGGCGCGGTCGACGGCGCACTCGTCCACCCCGGCGGCAGCAGACGCTGCAACGCCGCGTCGTTCACGTGGAAGCTGAGCGCCACGCGGTTCTCGGCGCTCCATTCGGTCACCGTCTGCGCTGGAGCCGGCGAGGCCAGGGCAACGAACAGGGCCAGACTGAACAGGGCGCGCGACCGGAGGCAGGTCATGTGCGACACGATGATAACCACTCGCGCCAGCGGCGCCTAACCGGAGCCGGACCTCGTCGAGCAAGCCGGCTTGGTCGAGGGATTGTCGGAAGCGGAAGGCCGCCGTGCGTTTGACTCAGTGGCCGCACCGCTCTGCCGCCGACCTATCGTTGCGTGGCTCGATCCGCTGGGAACCGCAGGCTCAGATAGAACTCCAGCGACGGGGGATCCAGCAGACGGTCGAGCGGCCGTGAGTGCAGTGGGAGCCCGCGAAAGTACTGATCGGTGTCGTACTCACCGACCTCGGTCCACGTGTTCCTGCCGTGCCGCACCACGAGGTACTGCTCCGGCTCACAGAGGCCCACCGCGGCTCCCGCGTGGTCGTTCAAGAACTCACTGTCAGAGCCCGCCCACAGGTCGCGAAAGGGCGCCTGGCGCCACACTTCGCGACGGAAACACAGGGTGCCACCGGCGTTCCACCCATGACCCGAGAAGCGCGCGGCGTCTTCGCCGGCCATGAGGATGAGAAAGCAGTCCCATGTGACGATCGCGTGCTCGGGAAGGCCGGTGAGCGCCGTCACGGCCGTGCCCAGAAACTCCGGTCCATAGTAGTCGTCGTCATCGAGCTTCTGCAGCACGTCTCCTGAAGCAGACGCGATCGCGATGTTCAGCTTAGTACCGGTCGGTGTCGGAGTATCGAGGTGAAGGTAGGAAATCCTGGGGTGACCCGCGCACAGGTCACGCACGGGGGTCTCTCCGTCATCGACGACGATGAGCTCGGAGTTCCGGTAGGTTTGTCGCTCGAAGCAACGAATCGCTTGCGCCACAAACGTCGGTCGGTTGCGCGTCGGCATGAGGCACGACACCAAACGTTTTCCTGAGGCGTCGACCATCGCGCGCCCATGCTATCATCCGCGCGCTGAGCACTCGGGCGCCAGCCAGAATAGACGCTTGGCGCGCGGACGCGTCTCGTGTGACGAGCCCGACGTCGGGCCGACGGTTGGCGAGGGCGAGGTGGGCGCTGCTGATGATCCGACCCCTGGTGAGCGTCGTCATTGTCTGTTTGAACGAAGGCGCGCAACTCGAGCACACCGTCGAGAGCTTCAGCACCACCTCGCCACCCGGCACCGAGATTGTGGTCGTCGACGATGGGTCGAGTGACGGCTGCGCCGACTTTCTGGAGAACGGGGAGACGGATGTTCGTCTCGTTCGAACGGCACGCAGCGGGGTGCCCCGCGCGCGCAACCATGGGGCCCGCGTGGCATCCGGGGAAGTGCTGGTCTTTGCAGACGCGCACGTGGTCGCGCCAGCCCTGTGGAGTCAACCGATCCTCGACGCGCTCGCCGCGCCGGGAGTTGGCGCAACGGCGCCCGCCGTCTACGATCTGAACAACCCTGTTGCAAAGGGGTTCGGCTTTCAGTTGAGCGTGCCCACGCTCGACCCGTCATGGTTGAGCCAGCGGGACACCACGCCCTACGCGGTCCCGACGCTCCCAGGCTGCTGTTTCGCCATCCGGCGCGAGGTCTTCGAAACAGTCGGCGGGTTCGATGAGGGCATGATCCATTGGGGCATGGAGGACACCGAACTCGGACTTCGTCTGTGGCTCCTGGGGTACGATTTGCTGCTCGTGCCCCAAATCGAACTCGGTCACCTGTTCCGCGGGGTGCTACCCTACCCGGTGACGCGGGGCTGTATCGTTCACAACAAGCTCCGACTCGCATTCATGCATTTCGACCGTCGGCGTATCGAGGCCGTCGTTGACGCGTTGAGCGCCGACCGCGATTTCACGTGCGGGCTGGCGCTCCTCGCCGAAGGCGACGTCACCAGTCGTGGCGCGGACCTTCGCCGGCGGCGAGTGCGCGACGACACATGGTTCTTCGAGCGTTTCGGCCATTTCGATTGAGCGTCCCTTGTCAACCGTGTATCGAAGAGAGGTATGTCATGAGCGATCAGCGACCGCCGTATCCACCGAAGCCATCGTATCCACCGAAGCCACCATATCCACCGAAGCCACCGTATCCGCCAAAGCCGCCCTATCCGCCTCGAGCGGACCGCTAGGACTCGGGTTCGCGTACTAGTGTCACGAGATCCCTCGAGGGGCGTCGCGTCGATGCGAGACTGGATCGACCACCTGTTCCAGGCGCCAGAGATGCTCGACATGGGGCATCAGCAGCGCGCGGAGGACAGCAACCTCGGCTGGGGTTGGCTGTACTACGCGCTCGCCCGAATGATCAGGCCGCGCCACATCGTCGTGATCGGATCATGGCGGGGGTTCGTTCCCTCGGTGTTTGCCAAGGGCCTCGCCGACAACGGAGAAGGCGGCGAGGTGCTCTTTGTCGATCCCTCGCTCGCGGACGACTTCTGGGTGGATGCCGACGCTGTGCGGCGACACTTCGGCGACCTTGGCGCCCCGAACGTCCGCCACGTGCGGGCCACGACGCGTCAGTTCGTCGAATCAGACGCGTATCGCGCTCTCGACAATGTCGGGGTCGTGTTCATCGACGGCCACCACTCGTACGGGCAGGCGCAGTTCGATTTCGACGCGTTCGAGCCGAAGCTGGCGCCCGACGGGATCATCCTGCTGCACGACAGCGCCAAGACCGACGTGTCGCTCATGTACGGCGTGGACGACGCGTACGCCTACGAGGTGAAATACGTCGTGGACGACCTGCGCACGCGACCCGACCTCTCCGTGTTCGAATTCGCGGCCGCACCAGGCGTTGCGTTGGTCAGCAGACGCGCGGCACGTGCCTCGGCCTCAGGCGCGGAGGACGACGGCGTTCGGCACGGCGCCGCCTTGTTCAACGCCGGGCGGTTCGCGGAAGCGGCCGAGGCGATCGGCGCGCGGCCCGAGTCCGAGGACAAGAACGCCTGGATGCTGCGGGGGTGGGCATTGGTCCAGAGCGGATTGGTTCGCGACGCGACCGAGTGCTTCGACCGTGCGCGGCGCCTGGGACATCCCCAGGCAGAATGGGCGCTGACGTTCTGCCAGGAGCGGGAGGGACTATGAACTGGCGACCCGTCAGTTGCCGCGCGCCGGCGTCGGCGTGCCTGTGGCCGGGACGCGCCGCGTCAGCTCGGTCAGCCACTGGGTCACG
>JANNEJ010000300.1:0-10605 GCA_031378585.1 Acidobacteriota bacterium
CACCGCGCGTCCGCCCGGCTGGGCGTTCGTGCCATTGGCGCGGGCGGTCCCACGTCCCATCAGGCCGGTCAGCGCGAAGGCCGCGACGCCGCGCAGCGGGGCGCGTCGCGGCGGCCAGCACCGGGTGGACAGGGACAATCGGTGGTTGGTCATGCGCATGGATCCTCGAGCAGCAGGCGGCGTCACGACGCATGCGCCTGGTCGGTGGCGCCGGGCGGGACGGCGCGGGGATGGAACGCCACGAGCAGCAGCGCCATGGCCACGACACCCAGCCAGGCGGGCACCATGAACAGGCGCTCGAAGTCGACACCGCCGGCGGCCGTGCGGAACCGGTCGCCCAGACTGCCCCACAGCACGCTGCCGGCAAAGGGACCCACGCCCAGGATGAGCAGGTTGAAGAGCCCCTGCGCGCTGGTCCGGGAATCCTTCGGGAACTGTTCGTCCACGAAGATGTACACGGCGGCGAAGAAGAACGCGTAGCACATGCCGTGCACGACGTTCACCGCCACCATCAGCCACAGCGGATTCCCGATCGCGTAGATGAAGAAGCGCGCGGCATGTGCGGCGATCCCGAGCGCCATGGTCGTGCGCCAGCCCAGCCGGGCCAGGACCGCGCCCAGGCCGCCCATGGTCACGATCTCGGCCACCTGGCCGATGCTCATGGCCGGCATGATCCAGTTGGCCGGCAGCCCCGCGCGTTCCAGGAAGGGACTGGTCCACTGGAAGTAGGCCTGGTGCACGAGCGAGTCGAGCAGCGTCACGACAAACAGCACGAGCAGCGACGGCACGGCAAGCAGCTTGATCGCCGCCAGGGGCGCGTTGCCCGCGGTGCCCTGACTGGGCGCCGTCCTGGGCAGCAGGAACGCGAAGGCCGCCAGCCCGTACGACGCGAGGCCCGCGACGACGAAGATGTTCCCCAGCGCGGCGTGCAGGCTGTCGCCGGTCTTGCCGGCCAGGATGAACACAAACGGCCAGCTCGCGGCGATCCAGCCAATCGTGCCCCACATGCGGAGCCGCCCGAAGTCGCGACGCGCGTCAGGCACGTTGTGGAACACCACCGCGTTTGTGAGCGCCACGGTCGGGATGAAGGCCAGCTGGTAGACCTGCATGAGGATCAGGAACGGCCAGAACGCGCGCTGCCAGGCCAGCGCGAACATCGCCGTGCCGCCAATGACGTGACAGATCGCCAGCAGCCGTTCGGTCGAGATGAGCCGGTCTGCGACCTGGCCGCCCACAAAGAGCCCCACGAGGCACGCCACGGCCGGCGTCGCAAAGACCCAGCCGACCTCCGCGCCCGAGAACTGCAGCACGTCGGTGAGGTAGAGCGCCAGCAGCGGGAGCCACGAGCCCCAGATGACGTATTCGAGGAACATCATCACGGCCAGCCGGGAACGGGTGCGGGTCGTCGTGTCCATGGCGCGGCGATGATAACGGATTGCACTATAGTTGCGTCACTTTCCTCGGGGCAGGAGGCAGACTACGGATGATCAAGCGCCTGGGTGTCGGGTTCATCGGCAGCGGCTTCATGACGCGGTTCCACATCCGCTCCTGGCAGGCGGTCCGGGACGGCGACGTCAGGGGCGTCTGGAGTCCGACGCCGGCCAACGCCGAAGAGGCCGCGGCGCTGGCGCGGGAGCTGGGCGTCGGCGACGCGAAGGCGTTTCCCACGCTCGAGGCAATGGTCGAGGACCCGTCCATCGACTGAATCTGGATCTTCGGCCCCAACTACGCGCGCGTCGACAACAGGGAGCGCATCGTCGCGGCGCTTGGCCGAGGCGCGCGTCTGGTGGCGGTGGCATGCGAAAAGCCGCTCGGGCGCAACGCCGCCGAGGCAGCGCGCATGGTGGCGCTCGTCGAGCAGAGCGGCCTGCTGCACGGCTATCTCGAGAACCAGCTGTTCGCACCGGCCGTCGAGCGCGGCAAGGCCGTGGTGTGGGCCCGCGGCGCCGCGCTGGCCGGACGTCCGTATCTGGCGCGTGCCGCCGAAGAACACGGCGGTCCGCATACGCCGTGGTTCTGGCAGGGCGATCTGCAGGGCGGCGGCGTCTTGAACGACATGATGTGTCACAGCCTTGAGGTGGGCCGGTACCTGCTCACCCAGCCGGGTGCGCCGCGAGGCAGCATCCGCCTCACGGAGGTGTCGGCGCAGGTCGCCACGCTGAAATGGGGCCGTCCCGAATACTCGAGCCTGCTGCAGGGCATGATGAGCTCGGCGGTCGACTACCAGCGTCACCCGAGCGAAGACTTCGCCCGCGCGATGGTGAGATACGAAGACGACAAGGGCCAGCCCCTGATCGTGGAGGCCACGACCTCGTGGAGCTACGTCGGCGCCGGACTGCGGCTGACGATGGAGCTGATGGGCCCCGAGTACTCGATGTCGAGCAGCACGCTCGACACCGGCACGAAGGTGTTCCTGTCGCGCCGCCTGCAAGGGCTGGTGGGTGAGGACATCCTCGAAAAGCAGAACGCCGAGCAGGGCCTGATGCCGCTCGTTGGCAACGAGAGCGCGGAATACGGTTACGAAGGCGAGAATCGCGCGTTCGTGACCGCCTTCGCAAGCGGCGTGCAGCCGGAGCTGAACTTCCATGCCGGCCGCGAGGTCACCGAGTTGCTCATGGCCTGCTACATGAGCGCGGAAGAAGGACGCGTCATTCCGTGGAAGCCAGAGGGACTGCTGCAGTACGTGCCGCCGGTGGCGCGGGGCGGCGCGGCGCGCGGCTCACGCGCGTGAGCGACTGATGTCCACCCGTGTTCGCGCTGGTGTCGTGGCCCTACTGGCGGGGCTCAGTGGGTTGGCGCTCGGCGCCCAGCGTCCGCTCCCGCCCAACCTCGTCATCATCTTTGCCGACGATCTGGGCTACGGCGACCTCGGTGCGTTCGGCAGTCCGAACATCCGCACGCCCCGGTTGGACGCGATGGCGGCGCAGGGACAGAAGTGGACCAACTTCTACGTGCAGCCGGTGTGCTCGCCGAGCCGCGCGGCCCTGCTCACGGGACGCCTGCCCGTTCGGAGCGGGATGTATGGCCTGCCGACGGGCACGGCACCGAAGGTCTTTCGCGACAACGCGGCCCAGGGACTGCCGGCGGCCGAACTGACCATCGCCGAACTGCTGAAGCCACGCGGCTACGCCACCGCCATCATCGGCAAGTGGCATCTGGGACAACTCCCCGAGTTCCTGCCCATGCGACAGGGGTTCGACGACTGGTTCGGACTGCCCTACTCGCACGACATGCGCATGACGGTGCCGCGAGAGAACGGCAACAAGAGCGCCGCCTACTACGACCCAAAGCCCGAGTACTGGGACGTGCCGCTCATGCGCAACGGCGCGGTCATCGAACAGCCGGTGGACCACCGCACCCTCACCGAGCGGTACACCGACGAGGCCGTGCGGTTCATCGGGGCGCACCGCACGCAGCCGTTCCTGCTCTATCTCGCGCACAACCTGCCCCACACTCCCCTGGCGCGTTCGCGCGCATTCGAGGGGCACAGCGCGGGCGGGATGTACGGAGACGTCATCGAGGAGATCGACGCCAGCACCGGCCGGATGCTCGACGCCCTGACCGCCGCGGGCCTCGACCGCCGCACGCTCGTCGTCTTCACGAGCGACAACGGGCCCTGGCTGCCGTTTGGCGCGCACGGTGGGTCGGCAGGGCCCTTACGCAGCGGCAAGGGCACCACCTGGGAAGGCGGCGTGCGCACGCCGGCCATCTTCTGGTGGCCGGGTACTGTCACGCCCGCGACGGTCACCGACCTGGGATCGTCGATGGACCTGTTCGTGACGGCGGCGCGCCTGGCGGGGGCCGACCTGCCGGCGGGCCTCGTGGTCGACGGCGTGGACGTGAGCCCGCGCCTTACGGGATCCGGCCCGAGCCCGCGGCAGGTGAACCTCTACTACTGGGACAACGAGCTGCGCGCCATCCGCAAAGGCGACTTCAAGGCGCACTTCATCACGAGCGACGCCTATGGCGAGGGCGCGCCGCGCCGCGCGCACACGCCGCCGCTGCTCTTCAATCTGGCCGAGGACCCGGGCGAACTGCGCGACCTCGCGGGCGCACACCCTGACGTCGTGGCGGATCTGCTGCGCGAGGCCGAAGCCCACAAGCGCGGCGTCGTCCCCGGAGCGCCGCTCTTCGATCAGCTGCTACCAGCCGGCCCGCGATAACGCCGCGGCTGGCGCGTGCCGCCTCACTTCCCCGCGCGAATCACGAGCGCCTTGCCGTGCCACGCCTTGGGGTCGACGCCTCGCGTCCACACCGGCGTCCGCCGGCCCGCCTTTGGCACGATGAGCTGCACGTCCACGCGCGCGACCCCGGCAGGGATCCCGACGTGCACGGGCATGTCACTCTGCGCGTCGTAGCCGGAGCCGGCGTCGACCAGGCGCGCGCCGAGTAGCCGCGAAGGGCCAGCGGCGAACACCCGCACCTCCGCGCCGGCCAGCGTGGCGTGGCCGGCAGCGTCGAGGGCGCGCACGTGCAGCGACCGCCGGGCGTCGGCGGCCGGCAGCAGGTTGCGCATCACCAGGTGCATGCCGTCGGCACGCGAGCCGGTGAGCGCCAGGTCCAGGTCGCCGTCGCCGTCCACGTCAGCCCACTGCACGCCGTGGTCGGCCTGCAGGGCGCGCAGGTTCGGCGGGGTCACATCCACGAAACCCGCAGCCGTGTTGCTGAAGAGCGTGTCTTGCCAGCTCACGCCGCCGGTCACCGTGCCGTTCACGTACAGGTCGAGCCGGCCGTCGTGGTCGAGGTCGGCCGGGGCGCAGGCGTCGTAACGCGAGTCGATGGCCAGACCCGAAGCCACCGCACGGTCCTCGAACCGGCCGCCGCCGCGGTTGCTGAAGAAGCCGAGGGGACCGTAGTTGGCGGCCAGCAGATCGAAGCGGCCATCGCTGTCCATGTCGGCCGCGCAGACCCGCACCGTGCCGTTGCCGGGATCGCGCGGAGCACGACCGCCCCACTGCACACCGGCCGCCTCGGCCACGTCGGTGAACCGCGCTCCGTCGTTCCTGAAGAGGCCGTTGGCGTCGCCGTCCATGTTGGCCACCGCAACGTCGAGGTCGCCGTCTTCATCCGCGTCGAACCACACCGCGCCCACGGTCTTGCGCGGGTCGGCCAGACCGAGCGCCGGTGCCACGTCCGTGAACCGGCCCTGGTCGTTTCTGAAGAGCGCATTAGCGCGGTCGCGAAAGGCGATGAACAGATCGAGATCGCCGTCGCCGTCCACATCCACCCACGCGGGCTGGCGCACGGCCCCGGTGGCAACCGTCAGCCCCGCAGCCGCCGTGGCATCGGTGAAGACGCCTCGCTCGTTGCGATAGAGCCGCAGCACCGACTGCCCTGGCGCTGGGGCGAAGCCGAGCAGCAGGTCGGGATCGCCATCGGCGTCCATGTCGCCCCAGGCGGCCGCCCGCGTGGCGCGCGCATCGGCGACGCCGGCCGCACTCGCGATGTCGGAGAACGTGCCCGCATCGTTTCGGTAGAGCCGGTTGGCCTGGCCGTCGAAGCCGACAAATAAATCAAGGTCGCCGTCGCCTTCGATGTCGGCAAACGCGTTGACGAAGCTGGCGCCCGCGGCAAACAGCTCCGGCTGCATCGGCTCGAAGGCCGGCTTCGGCTGGACCAGGACGGTGACCGAACCGCACACCGCCATCGCGGCGACAAGAACCATGGCTCTGCGCATGGCGCAGTGTATCCTGCACGGGCTCCACCATGCTGCCGCCGGAGCCATGCCGAGGTACCTCGTGACGCCTGAGACGAAATCGCGACTCCGATTCGACAGCAAGGCCGTTTACTACCCGCCCGATGAGGCCAGCCAGTCCATCAACGCGCCGATCTTCATGTCGTCGAGCTTCCAGTACGACGCCGACTCGTACCAGCGCGTGGTCGACGGCGAGCGCAAGGCCGTCAACATCTACGGCCGCTGCGGCAATCCCAGCGAGTATGCCTTTGAAGCGCAGATGGCGGCCATCGAGGGCGGCGACGCGTGCCTGGCCACCGCCTCGGGCATGGCGGCCATCTCGGTGACGCTCTTTGGCTTGCTGAAGCACGGCGACCACATCGTGTGCGACCGCACCACCTACAGTTCCACGCACGAGATGCTCGACCACCGCTTGACCGACTACGGCATCACGACGACGTTTGTGGACACGGCCGATCCCGACGCGGTGGAGGTGGCCTTCCAGCCGAACACGAAGGTGCTGTACTTCGAGACGATCGCGAATCCGTCGATGAAGGTGGCGGCCATCCCTCCGCTCGTGGCCATGGCGCATGCCCGCGGCATCGTGGTCGTGTGCGACAACACGTTTGCGAGTCCCTACGTGATGCGGCCGCTCGACTGGGGCGTCGATCTGGTGGTAGAAAGCGCCACCAAGTTCATCGGCGGCCACAGCGACGCCATCGGCGGCGCGATCGTGATGAAGTCGGCGCTGCTGCCGCCAGACTTCCTCGAGCAGATCCGCTGGAGCACCATGGTGAAGTGGGGCGCGCCGCTGTCGCCGTTCAACGCGTGGCTGCTGCTGCGCGGCATCCAGACCTTGTCGGTGCGCGTCGATCGACAGTGCCAGACGGCCCTGCGCCTGGCCAGACACTTCGAGGCGCACGCGAGAGTGCAGGCCGTGTGGTATCCGGGTCTGGCCTCGCATCCGCAGCACGACATCGCCGCCAGGCAGATGCCGCGCTTCGGCGCGATGCTGACCTTCGACGTGGGCGACGGCGCCTCGGCGGTGCGCGTCGTCAGCAGCCTCGAACTGGCGTGCTTTGCGGCCAGCCTCGGGGGTGTGCGCACGACCACGCAGGTGCCCGCGACGATGGCGTTTCTCGACATCTCGGAGGAGGAGCGCCAGCAGATGCACATCTCACAAGGCATGGTGCGGGTGTCGGCGGGTCTCGAAGATGTCGATGACCTTATCGCCGACTTCGACGCGGCGCTGGCGCGGATCTGATGACCAGTCAGACGCCGGTCGCCCTCAGGAGGTCGCTCACGTTCTGGGACGTGTTCGCGATGGCGCTGGGCCAGATCATCGGCTCCGGCATCATGGTGCTGGTCGGCATCGCCATCGACTTCACCGGCTATTCCGTACCCTACGCGTTCGTGCTGTCGGCGGTGCTCTCAACGGTCAAGCAGCTGCCGGTGGCGTTCATGGGCTCGGCCATGCCGGCCACGGGCGGGCTCTACGTCTACTGCAAGCGCGTGCTGGGACCGCGCATCGGGTTCTTCTACCTCGCGATCCTGCTCATCACCCACATCCTGATCGCGCTCTTCGCCCTTGGGTTCGCGCAGTACGCGCTCGCGCTCGTGCCGTCGCTGAACGCCACCGCCTTGGCACTCGGCGTGCTCGTCGTGTTCTATCTGGTGAATCTCGTGGGGGTGAAAGAAGCTGCCGTCGTGCAGAAGGTGATGGTCGTCGTTCTCCTCTGCGGGCTGTCGGCCCTCATCGCGTCTGGCATCGTCGAGGTGGACTACGCGCGCTTCACGAGCACGCCGGGGCTGTTGCCCAAGGGATGGTACGGCTTCGGGCTCGCCTGCGTCGTGCTGTCGTTTGCCACCGGCGGTGCGCAGTTCGTGTCGGAGCTCGGCGGTGAGATGAAGAATCCTGAGCGCGACCTGCCGCTGGCGATGATCGGCGCCACGGCCGTCGCGGGCCTCTTCTACACGTTCGTGTCGGTCGTAGCCGTAGGCATCCTGCCCCTCGACCAGACCGCTGGGAAGCCCCTGGCGGAAGTCGCCAAGGCCGTGCTGCCCCCGGCCATCTACGTCGCATTCGTGGTGGGCGCCGGGATGTTCGCGCTCACGACGAGCATCAACTCGACCTTCTCGTGGGCCACCAAGTCGGTCCTCGTCGCCTGTGAGGACGGCTGGCTGCCGAAGGGTCTTGCGGTCGTGAATGCGCGCTTCAACACGCCGCATCGCCTGCTGACCTGCCTGCTCGTGCTCGGCGCCGCGCCGATTGCCGCCGGCTGGGACCTGCGCTACATCATCATGCTCGGTGGCGGCCTGGTCTTCCTCTACGACCTGCTGCCCCTCGTGGCCGCGTTTCTGCTGGCTCAGCGCTTACCGCACGTGTTCGCGCGCGCTCGCATGCCCATGAAGGAACGGACGCTGCAGGCCATCAGTGTCCTCGGCATCGCAATACTGCTCGTGCAAGGCGCGCTGTCGTTCTCGGACATCGACCGCACCGGCTGGATGCTCGTGGGTACCTACATCGTGCTCGTGGTGGCTTACATTGTGTGGCGGTCGCCCTACCAGGCGCGGGTTGCGGGTCTCCGCTAGCGGCCGGCCCTGGTCACGATCCGCCGCGTGCGCATGTCGTACACGGCGCCAGGTCCGAGCGCGACGTACGGCTTCTCCCACGGCAGACAGGCGCAGGGCGAGCGTCAGGGCGAGGGTGGCCATCACGACGGCGGCACGGGGTCGCGGCCGCATGGACTCCTTCTCATGACCTACCTCGACGCAGAGCTCGCGGCCACACGCGCCTGAAGCTCCTGGCCGAACCGGGGGGCCACGACCATCGACAGCGGCGCGACCTCCCAGGGCTCTGGCTGCACCATGAGAAAGCGCTGGCCATCGGGCGTGACGTCGTAGCGCGACAGATCGACGTCGCTCCAACCCAGTCCGGGCTCCTCAAACAGTGCCTGCGGCCGGCCTGCGGTCAGCGTGACGCCCACTTCGATGGGCACTGCCATGAGCCGTATCCCCTGCACGTAGAAGAGCTCGCGTTCGTCGGCGCGCCAGCGCGGCGTCGAGCCGCCGGCCACCGACACCGTCCACTTGCGTCCGTCGGCGGCCGTCGAGCGAATGAACACCTCGCGGCGGCCCGACTCGTTGGACGAGTAGGCGAGGAAGCGACCGCTCGGCGACATCGCGGGCGAGACCTGGCTACCCAGTCCCACGACCACCGGCTCGAGCGCGCCGCGTCCATCGAGAGACACCCGGTAGATGTCGTCGCCGTTGGCATCCTGCACGACGACGAGCGCGCCCGTGCCGCCGGGCAGCACGTCGGGCATGTCGATGAGCAGCGAGCTGTCGGCCGTGATCCGTGACGGCGCGGCACTGCCATCGGCAGGCACCGAGAGGATGCCGCGGCCATCCTGCTCTGCGGAAAAGAGGATGTACTGGCCGCCTGGCGACCAGGCCGGCGTGGTGGTCTGCCCCCCGTTCGTCAGGCGATTCCACGTCTTGCGATCGAGATCGTACAGCCACAGAGAGGTGACGCTGCTGTCTTGAATCGTGACGGCCAGGCTGCGCCCGTCGGGCGACACGCGGGCACCACGGTAGGCGCGCGTCTCGGCCATCACCGGAGTCGCCTGCCCCGTTCGGTCGACCCACACGAGGCGTCGGCTCCCCGGCCGTGGAAAGCCGGGGACATAGGCGAGGGCGCCCGACACGGCCGCGTCGGCGAACACCCGGCCGGTGGACGGCAGATCCATCCGCACGTCGTCGACCACCGGCTGCGGCGCACCGGTGACGATGAGCCGCGACGGGTCGAAGGGCACGGCGTAGAGACTGCCGGCCTGGCCGTAGAGCAGCGCGCCGTCCACATAGCGCGGATACGTGCCCTCCGTGACGATGGTCGTGCGGACGCCACTGGCGAGGTCGACCACGGCGATCGCCCGAGCACCGGCCACGTCGCCGGCCGTCTCCACGTTGAAGACCTCGCCGCGGCTGCCTGGCAACACGAGCGGCCAGCGGTGGCCTTCTTCGTGCCGCGCAGGGTCGATCGTCGTGATCGGAACGGGCGTGCCGCCAGACGCGGACACGCGTGAGAGGCCGCCGCGCACCGCCCCCGCGAACACGATCGTGTCGTCGTCGCCCCAACTGGCGCCGCGGGGCTCGGGCGCATCGCAGATCGTGACGGCCTGGCCCCCACCGAGCAGCACCTTCTTGAGCTTGCCGTCGGCCGCAAATCCCAGCCACTGCCCATCGGGCGACAGGAACGGCATGTCGCCGCCGGCCGCGCCCTCGAGTGGCTCGGCCACGACCCGGTCCATCCGTCGGACATAGAGCTGACGCCGGCCATCCCGCTCTCGCACCAGAAACACCAGCGTCCGGCCATCCCGCGATAGCGCCAGGGATTGCCGGGCGGCGCCAACGACGTCTTCGAGCCGGCCGCCGAAGGGCACGTCGAGATTGAATCGCTCGGTCGAGGCTGGCGCCGTCGATCGCGGTGCGAGCCCCCAGACGGCCAGGCCGGCCAACGCGGCGCCGGCAGCGAAGATCGCGATCTGACGTCCCCACGTGCCTGGAGCCACCGCCGCAGGGGCGCGAGTCGTGGCCTCGAGCCGCAGTGGCGCGAGACCCGCATCAGAGGATCCCGACAGGAGCTGTTCCAGTTCGATTCTGGCGTCGCCGATGTCGCGCAGACGCTGTCGCACGTCCTTCTTCAGACAGCGCCGCAGCACACGCTCCACCGAGGGCGGCGTGCCCGCCGGCAGCCGCGTCCAGTCGGGTTCGGCCGTGACCACCGCCGCCAGCAGATCCAGCACCGTGGCCCCTGCAAAGGGCCGGGTGCCGCTGAGCATCTCGAACAGCACGACGCCGAAGGCCCAGATGTCGGCCCGCTTGTCGACCGCCGTGCCGCGCGCCTGCTCGGGCGGCATGTAGGCGGCAGT
>JANNEJ010000331.1:0-2988 GCA_031378585.1 Acidobacteriota bacterium
ACGTCCTCGGACGGATCGAAGTCGTACAGGTTGGCCACGAGCACGCGCAGCACGTTGCGGATCTTGCGGTAGGCCTCGGTCGTGCGCGTGAGGATCTCCTTGCCGATGCGGATGTCCTCGCGGTAGTCCACCATCGAGGCCCACAGGCGCAGAATCTCGGCACCGCCCTGCTTGATGACGTCCTGTGGCGACATGCTGTTGCCGAGCGACTTGGACATCTTGCGTCCGTCCTCGGCCATCACGAAGCCGTGCGTCAGCACCTGATTGAACGGCGCGCGTCCGCGCGTGCCGATGCCGACGAGCAGCGAGCTGTAGAACCAGCCGCGATGCTGGTCGCTGCCTTCCAGATAGATATCGGCTGGCCAGCGGTGGTCCTCGCGGAACGGCAGTACCGCTTCGTGGCTCGACCCAGAGTCGAACCACACGTCGAGGATGTTCGACTCGCGCTCGAACGCCGTGCCGCCGCAGGATGCGCAGGTCAACCCGGCTGGAACGAACTCCTCGAGTGGGCGCTCGTACCAGGCGTCGGCGCCGTAGGTGTCGAACACGCTCGCCGCCTGGTCGACCAGGGCCTTGGTCAGCACCGCCTGGCCGCACGACGTGCAGTCGAGCGCCGGAATCGGCACACCCCAGGCGCGCTGGCGCGAGATGCACCAGTCGGGCCGGTTGGCAATCATGCCCTCGATGCGCGCCCGGCCCCAGCTCGGGATCCAGCGCGTGTCGGCAATCGCCGTGAGCGCCTTCTGGCGCAGATCCTGCGCTTCCATGGCGATGAACCACTGCGCCGTGGCCAGGAAGATGACGGGGTGGTGGCACCGCCAGCAGTGCGGATACGAGTGATGGAAGTCCTCGCGGTGCCAGAGCCGTCCGCGTGCCGCCAGCGCGGCCTCCACAACGGGGTTGGCCTTCCACACCTGCTGACCGGCGAACTGCTCCACCGTGTCGTTGTAGTGGCCGCCGGCATCGAGTGGGGCGTAGATCTCGAGCCCGTACTTCACGCCCGTGTGGTAGTCGTCTGCGCCGTGGCCGGGAGCCGTGTGCACCGCGCCCGTGCCGGCCTCGAGCGTGACGTAGTCGCCCAGCACCGCGAGCGAGCCTCGCTCGTACAGGGGATGCCGGAACACGAGCCGCTCCATCAGCGCGCCTGGAAACGTGGCGAGCAGCGTGTCGAAAGAGCGACCGGTCACGGTGGCCACCGACGCCGCCAGGTCCGTTGCCACAATGACGGCCGTGCCGTTCACGTCGTACGCGCCGTATTCGAACTCGGGATGGAACGCGACCGCGAGGTTCGACGGGATGGTCCAGGGCGTCGTCGTCCAGATGAGCACCGACACGGGCCGGCCCGCCACCGCCGGGATGCGCGCCTCGGCTTCGGCGCGGCTGGCTTCGCTCAGCGGGAACTCGACCGTGATCGAGGGCGACACGTGCGGCTCGTACTCGACCTCGGCTTCGGCCAGCGCCGTCTTGCAGTGCGTGCACCAGTGCACGGGTTTCTTGCCCTTGTAGACCATGTCCTTGGCCACAAACGCGCCAAGGGCCCGCACGATAGCGGCCTGGTAGCGGAACGCCATCGTGAGGTACGGGTCGTCCCACTTGCCGATAACGCCGAGTCGCTTGAAGCCCTCGCGCTGGATGCCGACGTACTTCTCGGCGTAGGCGCGGCACGCCCGGCGGAAGTCGGCGGTCGACATCTCGCGCTTCTTCGGGCCCAGTTCGCGATCGACTTTCAGCTCGATCGGCAGGCCGTGACAATCCCACCCGGGCAGGTAGGGCGCGTCGTAGCCCAGCATGTTGTGCGACTTGACGACGAAGTCCTTCAGAATCTTGTTGAGCGCCGTGCCGATGTGAATCTCGCCGTTGGCATAGGGCGGGCCGTCGTGCAGCAGGTACAGAGGGGCGCCCTTGCGCGCCTGACGAATCTGCCCGTACAGGCCCATCGCATCCCAGCGGGCCACCGTCTCTGGCTCGGCCGTCTGCAGGTTGGCCTTCATCGAGAAGGCCGTGCGCGGCAGGTTACACGTGTCTTTCCACTCGGACATAGACGAACTCATCCCGCAGATCGGCCGGCATTCGGCCGGCGATCCATCCCCGAGGGCTGTGTTGCTCCTCCCTCACATATCGCCAATATTCTCGGTCGTCGCGCTTTGCCCTCGGGGCGCCTCGCCGCCCTCGGTGCTTCGGCCCATCTGCGAGATGAGTCCGGCATTCCACCATTGTACAGTGGGGGGATGGTGCACGAGACGACCCTCGCCAACGGCCTGACGGTGCTGGTGCAGGAGGTGCACACCGCGCCCCTGGCGTCGGTGTGGTGCTGGTACAAAGTGGGATCGCGCGATGAGGGTCCGGGGGTGACCGGCGTGTCGCACTGGGTCGAGCACATGAACTTCAAGGGGACGACCAACATCCCCCGCGACCAGGTGAAGGGCATCATCGAGCAGTTCGGTGGCAGCTGGAACGGCTACACCTGGATCGACCAGACCACCTACCTCGAGACGGCCACGGCCGACGCGCTCGATCGGATGCTCTTCATCGAAGCCGAGCGGATGGCGAGGTGTCTGTACGAGCCAGCCGACTGCGAGTCGGAGCGCACCGTGATCATCTCGGAGCTGCAGGGCGGCGACAACGACCCCGAACAGCGGCTCGACACCGAGATGACGGCCACCGCGTTCAAGGCGCATCCCTATCGTCATCCCACGATTGGCTGGCTCGGCGACCTGCACACGATGACCCGCGAGGATCTCTACGGGCACTACCGGCGGTTCTACGTGCCCAACAATGCCACGCTGGTCGTCGTCGGCGACGTGGACACGGCCGATGTGCTCGCGCGGGTGAAGGCAGCCTTTGGCGGGATATCGCCAGGCACGCCGGCGCGGCGGGCCACCACGGTGGAGCCGCCGCAAGAGGCCGAGCGACGCGTGCACCTGCGCAAGCCGGGGACCACGGCGTACTGGCGGGCCGCGTATCATGCGCCGCGCTTTGCCGACCCCG
>JANNEJ010000364.1:0-5702 GCA_031378585.1 Acidobacteriota bacterium
CGCATCTCGACCTATGGCGCGCCAATGGTCATGGACAGTTCCTCCAAGCCGTCGTGATCGAAGTGAAGCAGCCGCGGCTGGACCACCACAGCGTGGCGATGCAGCAGCTCCGAATGACAGGCTCCCGCCCAGGCTGGATGAGCAAGTACTGCGCGGCCATTGCGCTGACCAGTCCAGACGTGCGCGCCAATCACCTCATGCACCGGTTGCGACAACTGAAAGCAGTAGGCACATGGACCAACTGATGGGATTCGGCCCGGCCAGCTCCAGCGACCTCGCCACGCTGGCAGCGCGACTCGCGCTCGACCTGGCGATGACGGCAGTGGTGCTGCACGGCGTGTACTTCCGGCTCTACCGGCGGCGCGAGCACGTCTTCACCTGCTATCTCTTCAACGCCGTCACGCTGTGTCTCTGTGTGCTGCTCCGCAAGGGTCCGGCCGACCTGGGGTTCGCCCTCACTCTCTTTGGCGTCTTCGGCATCCTGCGGTATCGCACCGAGCAAATCCGAAGCCGCGACCTCACCTATCTCTTCATCGTGATCGGCTTGGGCTTGATCAACGGGGCGTCTGGGCCCGAGGTGAGCCTGGCCGAGGCGCTCGCCGTGAACGGCGTGGTGGTGGGGCTGACAGCACTCCTCGAGCTGGGGCTCGGAGGCGGTCGGGAACACGCGACACCGATGTGCTACGACCGCCTCGACCTGTTGCGACCGGGCCACGAAGCGGCGCTCGTGGCCGACCTGGCCGCGCGAACCGGCCTGGTAGTGACGCGCGTGGAGACGGATCGGTTCGACATGCTCCGCGACGCCGCTGAGGTGACGGTCTACGCTCGCGCCACCGAGCGGACCCGCGCGAAGGAGACGGCATGATCTGTGTGACGCGCATGTTGCTGGCGGTGGCCCTGACCGCGGAATGAACGAGAAGCGGTTCGCCATCCTGCCGTCGATCGGCGTGTCGTGGAACACCCGCTACCGATACACGTCCTTGCGGTCTCCGACCTTCAGCACGACGACGAGCAGGCGACGATCGACCACCGTGTAGATGATGCGGAACTGAAGGACACGGACGCGCCAGAGACTGGTCTTGCCGGCGAGCTTCGTGCAACCTGGTGGTCTGGGATTCGAGGCCAGGGCGGCCAGGGCGGCCGCGAGCACCGTCCGGGCGGGGGATGCCAGCTGGTCGAGTTGGCGCTCAGCCGCCGGCGTGAGTTCAACCGCGTACGAGGCCACTACGCCTTCACGCGCCGTGCGGGTCGCGGCGCAACCTTGGCCCGGCGACGGGGTGAGCGGGCCAGCAAATGGTCGAGGCCGTAACGGTGCAGCACCACGGCAAGCGAGGTCGTGCCCTTGACCTTGGCTTCTTTCAATGCGGCGGCCGCATCGGCTACGTCATCGGCCTCTTCCAGCGCTTCGAGCCGCCGCAGGTCGTCGGTCGAGACGATGGCGGCCACCGGCTTGCCGTGCCGGTGCACGACGATGCGTTCGCGGCCGTGTTCGGCACGCCGCAGCAGGTCCGAGAAGCGATTCTTGGCATCGACGACGGTCACAACCGACATATGGTCATTATAGCCTTTCTGGTCAGAATGGGCGCCTCGCCCGCGCGGCTTCGCGCACGGGCGCCGGCACGCTCGGGTCGAGCGCCAGTTGCTCGAAGACGCGCGTGGCCTGCGGAGCACGGCCGCCGGCCGCAAGGCGGGTGGCGAGATCCAGCGCGTAGCGGAACTGCTCGTCGGCCTCCGCCGCTTGTCCAGCGCGCGCCAGCGTGCGTCCCAGGGCGATATGCGCGGCCGGACGATCGGGGTCGATGTTCACGGCCGCCCGCAGGTCATGCAGCCCCTCTTCAACTTGCCCGCCGGCGGCCAGCAGATCGCCGCGGAGCGTGAGCGCTTCGGCGTAGCGCGGGTCGATGGCCAGGGCCAGTTCTGCCTCAGCGAGTGCGGCATCAAGGTCGTCGAGCTGCAGGTGGCAGATGGCCAGCCAGAGATGCGCGTCGGCGCTGAGCGGCACCTGTTCGAGGTAGCCGCGGAACTGCACCGCGGCCTCGCGGTAGCGCCCGTGCGCGCGTTCCGCCTTGCCCAGGATCAGCATGGCGAACGCGTTGCCGGGGTCGGTGGCGAGCGCGCTGGCGGCGACGCGCACGGCGTCATCCACGCGGCCAGACTCGAGCGCGGTGTTGGCCTCGCGCAGATGGTTGAACACGCCGATCATCGCCTTGGGATCCGGCCGCGACAGGGGGTCCTCGGCGCCTTGCGTGCCGCCCCCGCCGACGTAGCCAAGAGCCGCGAGCTTCTGCAGGGTCTCGCGATCCGGGCCGGCTGCCGCCGCCTTGCTCTCGGTAGCCAGCAGCACGTAGAGCGCGCGTCGCATACGCGCGGCACGATCGGGCTCGCGCGCGGCCAGGTTCACGGTCTCGGCAGGATCCGATGCCAAGTCGTAGAGCTCCAGAGTGGGCGCCTCGATGAACTTCCACTGGCCCTCGCGCCACGATCGCAGCGGCGACCAGTTCATGAAGAGCTGCGGGAAATACGTTTCGCCGTAGGCCGTGGCCGGAGCAGTCTCCGGCGACGCCGTGCCGCGTACGAGCGGCACCAGGCTGACACCTGTGGCGCCCGTCAGCGGCGGACGGCTCGCCAGGTCGAGCAGCGTGGGGGCCAGGTCGATGGCGCGCACGAGCGACGTCACGCGAGTGCCGGCCGGCAGGTGGACGGGCCACCTGAGCAGCGCCGGCACCCGCATGGCCGACTCGTAGACGAACATGCCGTGCGTGGCCTCGCCGTGCTCGCCCAGGCTCTCGCCGTGATCGCCGATCACCGCCACGATGGTGTTGGCGGTGAGCCCTTGGCGCTCGAGCGCGCCGAGCAGCGCGCCGACGGCGCTGTCGGCAAAGGCGATCTCGTTGTCGTAGAGCGAAGACGCGCTGCCGTTGCCCGCCGGCCCCGGCGCCTCGTAGGGATCGTGCGGATCGTAGAGGTGCACCCACAGGAAGAACGGTGCGGCCGCCGGCGCCGAGGTGGGCGCTCCGGCCGCGTCCAGGGCCGGAGTGGTCAGCCACGCGGTGGTCGCCGCCACGGTGCGATCACCGCGACGCTCGAGCGCGTCGGTGGCATGCCCCGTGGGCGGATCGAGACGGTCGTCGTAGGTGTCGAACCCGCGCACCAGGCCGAAGCGCTGGTCGAGCACGAACGCGCTCACGAAGGCCGCGGTGCGGTAGCCGGCGGCGCGGAAGGCATCGGCCAGCGTGGGCACGGCGCGGTCGAGCGGCACGCCGTTGTTGCGCACGCCGTGCGCCATCGGATTGCGGCCGGTCATCAGGCTGGCATGCGCGGGCAACGTGGTGGGGGCCGCCGCCACGGCGCGCTCGAACAGCACGCCGTCCTGGGCCAGACGGTCGAGGACGGGCGTGCGGGCGGCCGCATAGCCGTACGCGCCGAGGTGGTCGGCCCGCGTGGTGTCGAGCGTGATGAGCAGCACGTTGGGCGGTCCGCTCGCAGCGGCTGGCAGGCGGGTGCTGCGCTGCCACACCAGACCGGCTGTGCCGGCGGCAGCGGTCAGTGCCGCCACGCTCCACATCAAGGCCTTGCGGGTCACGGCCGCGAGCGTACTACGAGCCAGGGGGCGCAGTATCCACGCATGGCGGCAGTGGTGGCCACGCGCTGGTTCGACGAGCGGCGCGGCGTGGTGCTCGGCGCGCTCTCGGCCGCCAACGCCACCGGACAGCTCGTGTTCCTGCCGCTGCTGGCGAGCCTGGCGGAAACGCGCGGCTGGCGGTCGGCCACGCTGCTCGTGGCCGCGGCCGCGCTCGTGGTGTTCGTGGTGGTGTGGCTGTTGATGCGCGACCGTGCCACCGACCGTAGAACTCACGAGCGAGGCGTTCGGACGCGAGAACACGGGCGTCGTCTACGGCTGGATCGGCGCCAGCCACCAGTTCGGCGCCTCGATCGCGGCCTTCGGCGCCGGGGCGATTCGCACGCAGCTCGGCGACTGCAACCTGGCGTTCTGGATCGCCGGCGTGCTGTGCGTGCTGGCGGGGCTGTCGTTCCTGACCATCGGCAAGAGTGCGCTCGCGCCGCCGGCCGCGCTGCCGGTCACGGCCTGACGAGCCGCGTCGTTCGTCAGCGGCCGTAGGCGGAGTCGTGGTCGGGATGCAGTGATACCAGCCGCAGGAACTCGCCGTCCCGGTAGCCGACCGCACGAATCTTCTGGCTCAGGCGCAACGAGTACACCTTTGCGCCACCTGGGCCCTTCACGTGATCGATCAACTCCCAGTTGTAGCCCGTGTGCCGGTAGAGGCTGTTCCAGTCGAGCTCCCGCAGACGGGCGAGCGATGTCGCCACCTGTTTCAGCTCAGCGACGGGTAGTCGGAAGAAGACGTCCTGGAACTCCGGGCTGTTCAGATCGAGGCGGAGCCGGCTACCGGCGGGCACCACGGCGCCCGGCACGCTTCGCGAGTGCATCCACGTCTGTTTCCTTCGGCGGCGTCTGGGAGGCCCATGTCAGGCCTCGGGCCATCTGCGACCGGTGCGGTTCGTCGAGCGTCCACATCTGGCTTTCGGGCACGACGGCGACTGCGGTGAGCAACATGGTGCCGTCCCCGCGACGCTCGAGCCGCAGCGTCTTGCCCGCGTAGCTCTTGCCCAGTGAGATCTGGCCGCTCTTGCCGACGACCTTGATCTCGACCGGTCCGCTCGTGTCGCCAGTGAGATTCATGCAGTCATGCTATCATGCCGCACGTGCTTCGCACCACACCCGCGCTCCTGGTCACGCTTGCGCTGATTATCACCGGGCAGGCCGAGGCAGCGGCCCACAGCCAGTCGAGCGATCACGCCACCATCGACGTGGTGCACTACGACGCCACGCTCGACCCCGACGTGCAGGCGGGCACCGTGGTGGGCGCCGTGAGGATCCGCATCGTGGCAACCACCCGCGCCCACGAGTTCACGCTCGACCGCGGTGCTCTCGCCATCGACTCCGTGCGCATCGACGCTCTCGTTCAACGGTTCGACCTGATCGAGCGGCGCGTGCTCGTGCACCTCGACCCGCCGCTGCCCCCCGGCGCCACGCGCGAGCTCGAGGTGACCTTCCACGGCACGCCGCGTAGCGGCCTGCAGTTCCCGCCCGACCGGTCGCAGGTCTATGCGATCTTCACGACCAGCGACTGGCTGCCGAGCGTGGACGCGCCCCACGACCGGGCCACGCTGCGGCTGCGCGTCACCTTGCCGTCGGCACTCACGGCCGCGGGCGTCGGCACGACCGGGTCCGTCTCGACCACGGCGGATGGACGGCGGGTGCACGAGTGGCGCCTCGACCAGCCCTCGCCCACCTACACCTTCGGCTTCGCCGCTGGCCGGTTCACCGAGGTGACCGCCGGACGCCTGCGCCTTCTTGGCGACGGCTTCTCCGCCGCCGAGCTGCGACAGGTGTTCGCGGACACCGACGCTATGCTGCGCTTCTTCGAACGGCGCGCTGGCGTGCCCTATCCGCACGACACCTACACGCAGGTGCTCGTGGCCCGCACCGTGGGGCAGGAGATGAGCGGCCTGTCGCTCCTGTCCGAAGCGTATGGCCGCGGCGTGATCGCGGCGGCGGCCTCGTCATGCGCGGCACGGACTACGGCGAAGTGTCGCTGTTGCGCCTTCGACGGTTCGCCGACGTAGATCGTTCGGGTCATGTCGGAGTGGTAACCGTCGATCAGCGCGCCGAAGTCGCA
>JANNEJ010000425.1:0-7046 GCA_031378585.1 Acidobacteriota bacterium
CGTGAAGATCACGACGCCGATGCGCGAGGTGGAAGGGCTCTTCAAGCTCGCGTTCGTGGAAGACCCGTGGGGAACGCGCATCGAGATCGTGCAGGATCCCGAGCTGCTCGGCCTGCACCACATCCACATGCGCAACCCCGATCCAGAGCAAGGCTTCACGTGGCTGCTGGCGAACTTCGGCGGCGAACGCACGAAGCTCAAGGGCCGCATCGACGCGGTGAAGTACCGCGCCGCGGGCTTCAGCGACATGTGGATCCTCATCACGAAGGGCGAGGCGGAGCCCAGCATCGGGCACGCGATCGACCACATCGGCTGGCGGTCCACCAAGCCGCTCACCGACACCATCACCGAGCTGATGGCCAAGGGCGTACAGAAGACGAGCGAGCCACGGCCCCTGGCGCTGCCCAACGGCCCGTCGATCAACTTCGCCTACGTGGCGGGTCCAGCCGGCGCGCGCATCGAGCTGGTGGAGCGCCCCGGTCTGAGGCCCGGACAGTAGGTTGACGCCGCGAAAATCCTGGCGAACTCCTAGAAGTTAGAGACAACTTGCGCCTCCGAAGGGAGTAGGGTCCGGCTTTGGAGGTTGGAAATGACACACCGTACCGGATGTTTCACAGGCTCCTGGAAGACACGCACTGAATTCGGTCGCTCGCTGGTTCTGATCGTGGGGATGGTGGCGCTCCTGGCATGGTCCCAGCCGGCCGGCGCGCAGAGTGTGGATACCGTCGTCGCGTGGAACCGCGTGATGCTCGCGGCGCTCAGCGTGCCCGGGGCCAACCCGCGCACGGTCTTCGCCTCGCGACCGCTCGCCATCACGAGTGCGGCCGTCTTCGACGCGGCCAACAGCTTCGACCGCGTCTATCGTCCTTACACGACTTGGTTCGACGCCGCCCCGGGTGCGTCGCGCGATGCCGCGGTGGCGCAGGCCGCCCACGATGCGCTCGTTGCGCTGATGCCGTCGCAGATCGCGGCCTTCGACGCGGCCCTCGCCGTGTCTCTCGCCGGCATTCCATCGCGGGCGGCGGCCGATGGCGCCGCCGTGGGTGCCGCAACGGCCAAGGCCAACCTCGACCGCCGGACCGGCGATGGCTGGGAGCGCCCATTCCCTGAGTACGTGCTGCCGAGCCTGCCGGGGTTCTGGAGGCCGACGCCGCCAGGCAACCTCGCCGCCACCTTCACGAACTATCCAGACGTTCCCGGCTTCGTCGTCGAGAACGGGCGCCGCTTCATGATCGAGGGGCCGCCGCCGCTCACGAGCGAACGCTACGCGACCGACCTCAACCAGGTGAAGTCGTGGGGCTCGGTCAACAGCACGGTGCGCTCGGCCGAGCAAACGATCATCTCGCGGCAGTGGGCCGGAGAGGGCACGTCGACCACGCTCTTTCACGTCTGGAACAACATCCTCGGCGACGTGGCTCGGAGCCGCGGCCTAAACGGTCTCGAGACGGCGCGGGGCTACGCACTGGTGAACATGACGTACCACGACGCGTTGCTGACGTCGTTCACCGGCAAATTCGTGTACGGGCTGTGGCGTCCGGTGCACGCCATCCGCGAGGCCGACACCGACGGCAACGCCGCCACTGACGCCGATCCCGGCTGGACGTCGCTGCTGATCACGCCGCCCTACCCCAGCGCACCCGGCAACATGGCCTGCGTCGGTGCGTCGCTGTCGCGCGTGCTGGAGCGAGTGTTCGGCCAGGACAACATCCCGTTCTCGGCGACCTGGACGGGGACCACCGAGCCGACGACGACGCGCAACTACAACGGGTTCCGTGAGGCCGGCGATCAAGAGGCCTACAGCCGCATCTGGGGCGGGCTGCATTTCCTTTTCGAGACGACGTCGAGCATCGGCCAGTGCTCGCGGATCGCCGACTACGTCGTCGACAACGTGCTGCGCAAGCACTAACGAACATTAGCAGGCGAAGACCATCGCCTTGTCACGGGTGGGCGGCGCAGTACTTCGATCCAGTGCAGGTGGTCGGCACGAACACCTCGGCCTGGATCAGCCACGTGCCGCTCACCTTGCGCCACTGCGCCAGGTAGGTGCCGCGCACCTGCACCACGCCGTCGGGTTCGGTCCAGCGGCCCGTCCACTCGCCGCGTTCCGACGCCACGCCCCAGGCGGCGAACACGTCTACGGCGGTGGGTGCGCGCACGTAGACGGTGTCGGGGCGGCGCGAGAACTGGTCGGCCATTCGCTGGCCGTTCACGTCGCGGCCCGATCCCTGGGCGCTCGTGGACGACACGATGTGCACGTCAGACATCCAGTGGCGAGCGATGCCGGGAACGTCGTGCGCGGCAATCGCCTGGTTCGACTGTGCCCGCGCGGCGCGAATGGCCGCGTCGTCTGGTGCTGGCGGCGGACTCTGCGTGACCGCGGCCATGGCCACCATCATCGGCACGACCATCGCGCCCATCAGCGCCACCCAGTACACATGTCCAGTTCGCATGCACGTCTCCCCGGCGCCTCATGGCGCTCGCGGACATCGTAGACTGTCCAGCATGCGCCGACGCGATTTCCTGCAGGTCTCCACGGTGGCCGCCGCACTGGGCTCGGCGCGGGTGTCGGGCCAGGGGCCCACGCCGCGGCCTGACCCGCGGCCTGATCCGCGTCCTGGTCCGCTTCCCGACTCGCGCCTCGACGAGATCGCCGTCCTGGTCACCGCAAAGATGGCGGAGTACCGGGTGCCGGGCGTGGGCCTCGGCATCTTCGCCGATGGGCAGACCCACCTGCGCGGCTTCGGCGTGACCAGTCTCGACGATCCGCAAGCCATCACCGAAGACACCCTCTTCACCATCGCGTCCATTTCAAAGACCATCACCGCCACGGCCGTGATGAAGCTCGTGCACGACGGCCGCCTGGACCTCCACGTGCCGGTGCGTACCTTTCTGCCAGGATTCCGGGTGCTCGACGACGAGACGAGCCGCACGGTGTCGCTGTGGCATCTGCTCACGCACACGCCCGGGTGGGAAGGGCAGCTCGGCACCGAGGACCGCGGCGCCGAGGCGCTCGCGCACTTTGCCTCGACGATCATGCCGACGCTGCCGCAGCTCGCCAAGCCCGGCGAAGTGTGGAGCTACAACAACGCCGGATTTGCGCTGACTGGCCGCCTGCTCGAGGTCGTGACCGGGAAGTCGATTCACGATGCGCTGCGCGAGCTGGTGCTGGCTCCGCTCGGCCTCACGCGCACGTTCACGCGACTCACCGAGGCGATGACCTATCCTCTGTCACTTGGACACCGCGATCGCAACGGTCGGGCCGAAGTGATTCGCCCGTTTCAAACCACGTCGAGCACCACGGCCGGCGGCGTGGTCACGAGCGTGTCCGACCTGATGCGATACGCGCGATTCCACCTGAGCGACGGGCGAGCGCCAAACGGCGCGCCGTACCTGTCGCGCGCGCGGCTCGATGTGATGCAGACGTCGCAGGTCCGCAAGCACGGCACCACCGACGAGATGGGCGTGGGCTGGCACCTGCGCACGGTGGGCGGCGTGGCCACGGTGGCACACGGCGGCACGCTGAATGGGCACTGCCTTTTGCTGCAGCTCGTGCCATCACGCAATCTGGCGTTTGCGGTGCTCACGAATCACCAGGACGGCTGGCGGCTGGTGCAGGACGTGGAACACGCCATCCTGCGGCGCTTCGCCGCAGTGGCACTCACGCCAGGGCAGGCGACCTGCCATCGGGGCGTGAACGAGGCCATGACCTTCCATGCGCAGCCACTGGCCGTGCAGCCTGCGCTCGACGAGTACCTGGGCAGCTACGGGCGGCCACCCCTGGGCACGGTGGACGTGCGGCGCCGCGGCGAGCGTCTGGCAGTCGTGACCGACCCGAAGCAGCCGGCGGCCAGCCTCGTGTTCCACGGTCGCGACGTGGCCTACGCGCTCGACGGCGCGTACGTGGGCATGCCGCATGAGTTCATCCGCGACGCCGGCGGCACCGTGCGGTGGATTCGGGTGAACGGGCGCATCGCGCGCAAGGACGCGTGACCTCTGGTTCGCAGCGGCACAAGGAGAGAACGACACGATAACCGCGCGACACCTGCTGTTGAGCGCAATCATGTTCGTGCAGCTGGCCCATGTCTCGGTCTACGGGCAGACCGACCTGACCGCGCGCATCGACGCCATCGTCGAGGCGCCCATCAAAGCCGGCACGGTAGCGGGCGCATCGGTCGCGGTCGTGAAGGGCGGCGCGACCCTGCTCGTGAAGGGCTACGGTCTGGCAGACCTCGAGCTCAATGTGCCCACGCCGCCCGGCGCCACCTACGAGATCGGTTCGGTGACCAAGCAGTTCACGGCCGCCGCGATTCTGCTCTTGAAGTAGCAGGGCACGGGAAGGACGTATGAAGACACCGATTCACCTGCAGGACGTGCCGGGCCGTCCGTTTGTCTGCGAAGCGCCGGACGAGCAAGTGGCTGGCGAGGCGGTCGTGATTCAAGACAAGACGTTCAACCTGGGGCAGATCCACGGCGGGCTGATCTTCGGTCTCGGCTGGGCCCTCACGGGCGCGTGCCCGGGTCCTCTGTTCGCGCAGATTGGCGCCGGCTATGGCGCCGTGGGGGTCACGCTGTTGAGCGCGATTGCCGGCACGTGGTTGTACGGGTATGTCCGGGAGCGGCTGCCGCACTGACGGCATGGTCGGCCGGGTGCGCCGAAACCGCACGCCTGGCGCTGCCGACGAGCCGCTCGTCGTGACTGGCGACACGCTCGTCTCGAACGCGCCGTCGAGCGCGAGGCGCACGTCGCCCATGTCTCGCACACGCTGACGCGGATCCTTGACGAGGCAGCGGGCGACAAGCGAGCGCACGCGGGCGGGCGTCGCCGGCGGCAGCGTGGCCAGGTCAGGCTCGCGCTGCAGCACGCGCGACATCACGTCGGCGACATCGTCGCCGGCAAAGGCCTTCGCGCCCGTGAGCATTTCGAACAGCACGGCGCCAAATGCCCAGATGTCCGCACGCTTGTCCACGACCTTCCCGCGAGCCTGCTCCGGACTCATGTACGCGGCTGTGCCGAGAATCATGCCGGCCTGCGTCATCACCGGGGTCGTGATGGTCGGCGAGTTCATTGCCTCGGGGCTCGACGCAGCGAGCGGATCCATCGCTTTCGCCAAGCCGAAGTCGAGCACCTTCACCGTGCCGTCGCTGCGCACTTTGATGTTGGCTGGCTTCAGATCGCGATGCACGATCCCCTGCTCGTGCGCGGCTTCGAGCGCCTCGGCGACCTGCTTCGCGATGGGCAGCGCCTCGTCGAGGGGCAGGCCATGGGCGGTGGGCGATCGGCGATGGGCGGCGCTGATTCGTTCCGACAGATCCTCGCCCTCGACCAGTTCCATCACCAGCGCCGTGATGCCCGCCTGGCCTGAGCCTGCCTGCCCTGAGCGTGTCGCAGGGGTCGAAGAGCCACTTTCTTCGAGCCCGTAGATTGCAGCGATGTTGGGATGATTCAACGCGGCGAGCGTCTTGGCTTCGCGGGTGAACCGCGCCAGGCGATCGGCATCGCGCGCGAACGCCTCAGGCAGGACCTTGATGGCGACATCGCGATCGAGCTTCGTGTCGCGCGCGCGCCACACCTGCCCCATCCCGCCCTCGCCAAGCTTGTCGAGGACGCGGTACGGCCCGAGCGTGTCGCCAGTCACCATCGCGAGCCTCGTCGGGCTGCGGCCAGACCTCGCCGAAGCTCGCACGCCTCATGCGCGAGCGAAGGCGGGCCACCTTCGCCAAGCAGCGACATGATCTGGTAGACGCCGAGACGGGAGCCAGGGGTGAGCGCCAAGGTGTGGGTGATTATACGGGCCGAGCGGCCTCATTGGCCGCGCCAGTGCTATGGAAGCTGCCGGAGCCGTGGACGCCTTGCCCGTGGAGGCGTTCAAACGGGCAACGCGCCCACAAGCTCCTTGGAAACCACAGAACGGTTTCCACAGCTCCCACAGCCTCCCTCTTCCTTTCGATCGAGGTTCGTCGGTACGACTGGGCCGCGGTAGAGCACGTCGATGGCCCACGGCAGGTCGAAGCGGGTGCCGTCCCACGTCGGCGGCTTCCCGGTGACGCGTGGCAGCGCGTCATGCAGTCCGGATAGGTCTCGCGGCGCAGCAGGGGCGACCTGCAGAGGCGCGCCATCAGGCCGCAGGAAGGTCAGCACGCCGTTGTGCCCACGAATGACGGCGAATCCGCCTTCGTGGACGGCGCGATGATGGCGTCGGCATAGCAGCACGAGGTTGTCGAGGTGCGTCGCACCTCCGTTGGACCAGTGTTCGACGTGATGGGCGTCGCATCTGCGAGACGTGCAGCCCGGAAAGCGACATCCAGTGTCGCGGGCGGCGAGCGCGCGGCGGATTGAGGGCGGAATCGTGCGCGTCTTGCGATCCACGTCGAGCACGGCGCCGTCGGCGTCGTGGCGCATCGTCACGACCGACGCGTCGCAGGTCAGGCGCCGAGACGTTTCCGCGGAAACGCGCAGGGCGCCGTCGCCGACTTCGAGGGCCCCATCGAAACGACCGGCCTCGACGGCCGCGATATCGGGCACCGGAACATCGCCCGCCGGCCCCCGTGCCGGCCTGCTCCCCGGACGCTCGCTCGCCACGGCCTCCTGCTCCACGTGCAGCACCACCTGGTAACGGTCACCCGCGGTGCCGCGGTCGAGATCGGCCGCGAGTGCCGCTTCAGCCAGCAGGCCACGCCGCTGTCCAGGCGTCAGCTCTTCGGCCATGGCGTCGCCTGTCAGTGCACCCGCAGCCTCGCGGAACAGGCGATCGGACGCGGCCTCGAGTGCGCGCTGCACGACCGCACCTACCTCGGGGGTGAGCCGTCCACGGATCACGACCATGCCGTCGTCGTCCACCCACGTGCACAGTTCACGCCGAAGGTGCCGCACCTCCGTGTCTCGCGCCTCCTGCACGCGGTCCACACGCCGCCACGCGCGCACGAACCGCTCGACGTGCGCGGCGGTACCGGCCAGCGCCAGGTCCAGGAGCGACCGCTCATTCTCGGGCGTGGCTACGCGCGTGAGCGCGCGTACCTTGGCATAGGAGACCCGCCCATGCTGCATG
>JANNEJ010000439.1:0-1526 GCA_031378585.1 Acidobacteriota bacterium
CCAAGCTGCGCCGCGACCTCGGCCCGGCCGACCAGGCGCGGCTGGGTGAGTATCTCGACGACGTGCGCGAGATCGAGCGCCGGATTCAGAAGGTGGAAGCGTCGAATTCGAGCGGCGATCCGCGCGAGCTGCCCGGCGCGCCCGTGGGTGTGCCCGACGCGTTTGCCGAGCACGTGCGGCTCATGTTCGACCTGCAGGCCGTCGCCTTCGCCAGTGACATCACGCGCGTCTTCTCGTTCAAGCTCGGCCGCGACGGTTCGAGTCGGGCCTATCCGGAGAGCGGCGTGAGCGCGGGGTTCCACCCGGCCTCCCACCATCAGGACCGCGAAGACCGCATCCGGGACTTCCAGAAAATCAACACGTACCACGTCGCGCAACTGCCGTACTTCCTGAACAAGTTGAAGAACACGCCCGACGGCGACGGCACGTTGCTCGACAACACGCTCGTCATCTACGGGTCGCCCATGGGCAACTCGAACGTGCACAACCACAAGCGCTGCCCGCTCATCTTCGCGGGCCACGCCGGTGGCCAGCTGAAGGGCGGGCTGCACATCAAGGCGGCCGACGGCACGCCGATGGCCAATCCGCTGCTCGGCGCGATGCACCTGCTCGGCCTGAGCGACAGGACGACGTTTGGCGACAGCACAGCCGTGATGGACCTGAACGCCGCGCCCGAGGCGACGGCCGCTCTGTAGGAGAGACGCGATGCAATTTCGTAGGTGCCGTGCAATGACCCCGCGCGCAGTCGTAGCGGGCGTGCTGGCGGGCGTGCTGGCGTCGGCCGTTCTGATCGCGCAATCGCCGGCGCCGGCCCGTCGCCCGGCAGAGGAGCGCGGGGCTCAGGGCCGTGCTGAGCCAGGTCGAAGCACGGTGGCCGACGCCGCCATGCAAGGCGATCGGACGGGTGTCAAGGCGCTGCTGCAGCAGGGCGGCGACGTCAACGCCGCACAGGGCGACGGCATGACCGCGCTGCACTGGGCCGCCATGAAGAACGACGCGGAGCTGGCGCAGATGCTGGTGTACGCCGGGGCCAACGTGAAGGCCACGACGCGTCTGGGCGCCAACACGCCGCTCGTCATCGCGACGCGCAATGGCAACGCGGAGGTTGTGCAGGTGCTGCTCAGGGCGGGTGCTGATCCCAAGGCGGCGACGTCGACCGGCACGACGCCCTTGATGCTCGCCTCGGCCTCGGGCAGCGTGGAGGCCGTGAAGGCCCTGCTGGCCGCCGGGGCGGATCTCGAGGCCAAGGAGTTGTCGATGCAGCAGACGCCGCTGATGTTCGCGGCGGCGTTCTCGCGGGTGGACGTCATGAAGGCGCTCGTTGCGGCGGGCGCCGACGTGAAGGCCGCCACCAAGGTCGTGAACCTGGCGTCGCTGACCTCCCCCGAGGAAGAGTTCTTCCGCCAGCAGCAGCCGTCGGCACCCGCTGCGGGTGCGCCCGGGCAGGACGGTAATCGCCCTGCCGGCCCGCCCGCCCCCGAGCCGAATGCTGGCGCGGCCCGCCCGGCGGCGGTCGCACCCGCGGC
>JANNEJ010000449.1:0-3922 GCA_031378585.1 Acidobacteriota bacterium
CGAGCCACGAGCCACTCGCGCCCTTGGGCAAGTCGCCCTCCAAGACCACGTTGGCATCGGTGATGCTGAGCGAAGCCGAGCCGTTCATCATCCCCTGACCGGTGCGTCCATCGCGATTCTCGACAACCAGGAGCGACGACAGGCGGTCGCCGTACTTCGCGCTGAACCCACCGGTGGCCAGCTCGAACTCCTGAATGATCTCGGGGTTGAACGCGCTCGTCAGGCCGAAGAGCCGGTAGGGGTCGTGCACCTCCACGCCGTCCATCATGGTGAGATTCTGGTCGGGCGAACCACCCCGCACCGACAGCCGGCTGCCGAACTCCTCGGTCGCAGCCACTCCGGGCAGCGTCTGCAACGTACGGTAGACGTTGTCGAGAGCACCAGGCGTGCGCAGCACCTGCACGGGTTCCACGGCTTGGGCAGAGGGCGCGGCCTGTGGAGCGGAGCCCACGACCGCCACACTCGTGGCAAAGCCCGCATCGCGTGCGAGCGAAAACTCCGCGGCAGTGACGTCCGCCGTGCGCACGTCGAGCGTGGTCGCGAGCGGGAAGTGCCCGCTCGCGACAATCGTCACGACGGCCTCTCCAGGCGGCACTCTCAGGGCGAACCGGCCGGCAGGATCGGTGAACACACGCGCGGACCCAGACGCCACCTCCGCGCCGGCAATGGGCGCCTGGGAGTCGGCGTCGGTGACGACGCCGGCAATCGTGCGTTCAATCGGGGGGAGTGGCGCTTGCGCCCGGCTCACACCCGTCGAGAATGGGCTGACAAGCAGGATAAGCGCGGCAAGCAGGCGAAAACCGAGACGGATCATTCCGGCGACTCCAGGAGCTGGGGCGGGCACCCCTGAGTATGACGCGCAACGTCGAGACGAGGTTCTCGCTTCGTCCCTGCTCCAGGTCGCCGGATTGCTATACTCGCAAGAATGCCTCCCGTGGATGTGCGCGCCGCTGTGATCTCGAACCTACGGCTGTCGCGCGACTACAACGTGCTCACTCTTGCCGCGCCAGAAGTAGGCGCCCTCACCGAACCCGGTCAGTTCGTGATGCTCAAGACCAGCGACGCCAGCGACCCCATGCTGCGCCGGCCCTTCTCGGTCTTCGAGGTGCTGCGCGACGACCTCGGCACAGTGCGCGCCATCAGCATCCTCAACAAGCGCGCGGGCCGCACGACTTCGCTGCTCTATGACCTCGACGCAGGCGACACCGTCTCGTGCCTGGGTCCCCTTGGACTGCCGTTCAACCCGCCGGCAAGTGGTGAGGCGTGGATGGTGGCTGGCGGCGTAGGGCTGGCTCCGTTTGCCACGCTGGCCGAGGCGCTCGTGGCGCTCGACGTGCGCACCACGCTCTTCTACGGCGCGCGCACTGGCGAGGAGCTCTACTACCTCGAGTTCTTCGATCGGCTCGGCGTACAGCTCGTGCTGTGTACCGAAGACGGCAGCATCGGCGTGAAAGGCCGGATCACCGTGCCGCTCGAGGATTCGCTCAAGGCCGTCGCTGGACCACACGCCGTCACGCTGTACGCCTGCGGCCCCGAGCCCATGCTGGCAGCGGTCGCACGGCTCGCGACCCGGTATGAGCAGCCGAGCGAGGTGTCGATGGAGCGCACGATGGGCTGCGGCCTCGGCGGCTGTTACAGCTGCGTCGTGCCTGTGACCCACGCCGACGGCCAGACGCGCTACGTGCGGTCGTGCATTGGCGGGCCCGTGTTCGACGGCGCCACCGTGGTGTGGGATTGACCCGGTGGCCGACATGGATCTCTCTCTCAAGATTGGCTCACTCGAACTGCCCAACCCGCTCATCGCGGCCAGCGGCTGCTTCGGCTACGGACTCGAATACGAAGACGTCGTGGATCTCTCGCTGCTCGGCGGCGTGGCCACCAAGGGACTGTTCCTGGCCGAACGCCAGGGTCACAAGCCTGAACGCATCGTGGAGACGCCGTCGGGCATGCTGAACGCGATTGGCCTGCAGGGCATCGGCGTGCACCGCTTTATCAGCGAGAAGCTGCCGCTGCTGCGTCAGCGCGGCGCCCGCACCATCGTGAACATCTGCGGAACGACTCTCGATGAATATGTCGAAGTGGCGCGCATCCTGTCGGATGCCGAAGGCGTGGCCGCGCTCGAAGTGAACATCTCGTGCCCCAATATCAAGGAGGGCGGCATCCAGTTCGGCTGCAGCCTGGATGGCACCTTCAGTGTGGTGAGCGCAATCCGCAAGGTGACGTCGCTGCCGGTCATTCCCAAGCTCACACCCAACGTCACCTCGCCGGCGTCGTTTGCCCGCGCCGCCCAAGACGCGGGCGCCGACGCGATCTCGCTCGTGAACACGTTTCTGGCCATGGCCATCGACGTGGAACAGCGACGGCCGAGGCTCTCGAACGTCGTGGGCGGCTTGAGCGGCCCTGCGATTCGGCCAATTGCGGTGCGGATGGTGTGGGAGTGCCGCCAGGAAGTGGCGATCCCCATCATCGGCATGGGCGGCATCATGGACGCGCGCGACGTGCTCGAGTTCATGTTGGCCGGCGCCAATGCTGTGCAAGTGGGCACGGCCAACTTCGTCGACCCATTCATCTGGACCAAGTTGCTCGACGGGCTGAAGGACTACATGACGCGGCACCAGCTGACGCGGCTCGCCGATCTGGTCGGTGCCGTCGACACGACCTCGCCGGCACAGGCACACGCATGAACCCCATTCTGGTCGCGCTCGACGTCGACACGGCCGAGAAGGCCCTCGCCCTGGCCGACGCGCTCAAGGGCGCGGTCGGTGGATTCAAGATTGGCAAGCAGCTCTTCACCGCCGAAGGTCCGGCGATCGTCCGCACGCTGGCCGAACGCGGCGAGCGCGTGTTCCTCGACTTGAAATTTCACGACATCCCCAACACCGTGGCCGGCGCCGTCACGTCCGCCGTGGCCACCGGCGCGTGGATGGTCAACGTGCACTGCTCGGGCGGCAGCAAGATGATGCGCGCGGCGGCCGACGCGGCAACGCTTGCCGCAGTGAAGCTCGGGCGCCCGCGGCCCCTCGTGATTGGCGTGACGGTGCTGACCAGCATGGATGAAGGCGCGCTGGCCGAGGTGGGCACGTCGCGCGCGGTGATGGACCAGGTGGTCCATCTGGCGCGGCTCGCGCAGGGTTCGGGCCTTGACGGCGTCGTGGCCTCGCCGCTCGAGACGCGCGCCATTCGGAATGCGTGCGGGCCTGATTTTGCCATCGTCACGCCGGGCATTCGCAGTGCCTCACAAGTAGGCACCGACGACCAGGCTCGCACCATGGGCGCGGCTGAAGCGGTGCAGGCCGGCGCCAGCTACCTCGTGATTGGCCGGCCCATCACTGGCGCCGTTGACCCCCGCGCCGCCGCCGAGCACATCGCCGGGCAGTTGCGCTCGCCCACCGTGCACTGACCACACCGGCCCGAGCACCGCATCGGCTAGCCCGTACGCACCAAGAGCGCCCTCGAGGGCGCTCTTGGCGCAGGCCGGACCAGCACTGCCGGTACGGCAGACGGTGTGACCGCGCTACTTGTCGGTGATGACGAAATGGCCGCGGCGGTTCTGCTGCCAGCACGCCTCGTTGCTGTCGGAGCAGAAGGGCGTCTCCTTGCCCTTGCTGACCACGGTGATGCGATCGGCCGCGATGCCCAGACTGACCAGATAGCTCTTCACGGCGTTCGAACGGCGCTCGCCCAGGCTGATGTTGTACTCGGCCGTGCCGCGTTCGTCGCAGTGACCTTCCACCGTGATGCGCAGTGACGACCACTGCTTCATGTAGTCCGCATTCTTCTGGAGCGGCGCGCGGCCGTCCTCGCGGATGCCGTACATGTCGAGGTCGAAGTAGACGTCGCCAAGGACACCTTGCTGGTTCAGTTGCGCGACCGTGAGATTGCGCCAGATTTCTTCAGGCGTCGGCACCCGCGGCGGCGGGGG
>JANNEJ010000543.1:0-1702 GCA_031378585.1 Acidobacteriota bacterium
GGAAGCTGCTGGCCGCCGTCAGCACCGATTCCACCCAGAAGGATCCGCTGCAGACCGACTACGACCACGTGCCGCAGCAGGGCTCAGGCTCGCTCGACGTGCCCTACTACGTCGGCGACAAGTACCTGTTCATCGCCACCGCGCCAAGCGACACCTGGGCGAACACCGAGTACCCGACCTACCTCTATTCGGCAGGGCATCAGGCGTGGGACGTGTCGGATCCCGCTCACCCGACGTTGCTTGGCACGTGGCACCGCCAGGGACAGGTACAAGGCGAGGAGGCTGCGTATCGAACCAATCCGCGGTGCGGCAACCGCACGTCCTGGATGGGCGCGCGCATGCCGCTCTTCATTCCCACGCCGGTCGAGCAGGGCGGCACGTACGGATTCGCGGCCATGGGCGGCCTGGGCCTCTCGGTGCTCGACATCTCCGATCCACGCCAGATGAAAGAAGTGGGCCATCTCGAATTGCCGCCGTCGGTCGCCGGCACCGAAGGCGACAACATCGACGTGTCGCGCTACGAGAGCACCGGCCAGATTTTCTACAGCGGCTATCCGCTCACCGAGGACTGCTACGAGCCCTACAAGGACATCTTTCAGATCGACGTGCGCGACGTCGCCCATCCCCGGCTGGTCGGGGTGCTGCCGCGGCCGATGCCGCCCAAGGGCGCGCCGTTTCTCGACTTCTGTCAACGACGGGGCAGCTTCGGCCCGAAGCGGTCGGGCTACTACACCTCGCCCGGCGAACCTCGTTCGGGCCTGCTCGTGTATGGCTTCTACAACGCCGGGATCCAGGTGTTCGACGTCAGCACGCCCGGCGCACCGACGATCGCCGCGTATTTCGTGCCGAAGGCGTACGGGCCAGAGACGCCCGACTATGCCTACGGCAACCAGACCCACGGCTCGTACGTCGAGTGGGACCGCAACCTCATCTGGGCGTTCACGAACAACGGCATCGTGGCCTTGTCGGCCGAGACGCTGCTTGGCGTGCCGAATCTGGGAGCGCCCGCTGCACCATTCCGTACGAGCACGCGTTGACCCAGGAATGCTTGGGCGCGCAGCGTGTGAACGACTTGCCCGGCCCCGCGTCACCGCCCGAAGAACGACGTGACGATTGATTCGGCATGCCTCTCAGGCAGCTCGGTCGCGCTTCGGTCGAACGCTTCGGAGTACACGCTGGTTGTGCCGACGTCCGGCGGGACCCTCTCAGGCTTGGCCGCGTGCACCATCTCATGAAGCAACGTCCCGAGGTCGCCGCGCTGCTTGCGCACGTTGATGAGGCAGAATCGGGGCACCGTCAACATCGAGGCCGGACCACCGTCGGTCACGCCGAACGCGTCGCCGCTGTCGCTGAATGGGCAGAATATGACCCGCAGCGTGTCGCCCTTGTCTGCGAGCGTCTTGAGGGCCGACTCCATCACGCTGCCGCACGATGCGGGCGATCCGGCAATCACTTTCTCGGCGTCGATGACTTCGGGACCGAAGCCGGGGATCGTGGCCCCTGTCGCGAAATCCATCCCGTGCGGCGCCATGAGCTCACGCGCACGCTTGTAGAGTTCCCCAAACAGCCCTTCCGAGTTGCCGAACTGAATTGCTCGATTCGTCTTTTGCACGACGATCCGCAACTTGGCCGGGCGCTGTTTTTGCGGCTTGAAGGGCGCCGCACGTCCAACCACGCCGGACGCGCCCGCACCCACGATGGC
>JANNEJ010000576.1:0-2194 GCA_031378585.1 Acidobacteriota bacterium
CTCCGAACTCGGGGTCTGACCCCGACGGCATCAAACTTGCGCAAGATTCGAGCCATAGGGGTCAGACCCCGACGGGCCCGGCGATCCCTCGACGAACACGGCCCGAGTGTTGTCAGGCGTGGGGGGCGTGAGACGGCTGACCACCACGAACGTCAGGGCGCTCAGCACCACGCCCACCTCCACCGAGTCGATGCCGTGGCTGGCGAAGCTGCGCTGCAGGGTGAACGTCCAGGTCAGACACGCCAGGAAGCCGACGACCATGCTCCAGATGGCGCCCTGCTTGGTGCCGCGCTTCCAGTTCAAACCGAACACCACCGGCACGAAGAAGAAGCTGGCGATGAACTTGGCCTGCTCGATCACGATCGCCTGCACGTCGCCGAGCTTCAGCGTGGCTATCCAGAACGGGATGATCGCGAGCGCCACAATCGACAGGCGGTTCACCCACACCAGCCGCTGGTCGGTCGCCGCGGGGTTGATGAGGCGCTTGTAGAGATCGTGCGCGAAGGCGCCGCCGGTCACGAGCAGGATCGAGTTCACGGTCGACATGATGGCCGACAGCATGGCCATCAGGAAGAGCGACCCGAGCAGCGGCGACATGAGCGTGGACGCCATGATGCTCGACGCCTGGTCGGGCGACGGCAGGTACGGGAACACGCCGCGGATGCCGATGCCGAGCAGCATCACGCAGGTGCCAATCAGCACCTGCATCGCCATCGAGATGCCGATGGCGTAGCGCACCGTGGCCACATCGCGCATCGAGTAGTAGCGCGTCATCTCGTAGGGAGCGGCGGCGATGCCCAGACCGAACGCGAGGCCGAACGCCAGCAGCTCCTTGCCCGAGAACCACCACGTGGTCATCCGCGGCTCGATCGACCCCACGTACTCGCCGAGCGCGACCACGCCGCCCACGTGCGCGATCACCACTGGCACGGCGCACACGAGCGCCAGCAGCATGATGAGCGTCTGCACGAACTCGATGTAGGAGCTGGACCGCACGCCGCCGAGCGCGGTGTAGAAACCGGTGCTCGCCAGCAACGCGCCCATGGCAACCATGGGCGACACTCCGAACACGGCCGAGGCGATCTCGCCAATCGCCTGGAACTGCGCGGTGAGCAGGATGCTGTAGCACACGATGATGAGCACAGCCGCCAGCGTGCGCGCGCCCTCGCTGGCAAAGCGCGCGCCCACGTAGTCGGCCACCGTCAGCGCTCCGAACCGTCGCAGCTTCGGCGCCACGAGCACGGCCGACGCCGCCCACCCCGCCCACACGCCAAACCAGATCCACGTCCAGCTCACGCCGGTGAGGTAATGCCGGCCGAGCGTGCCCACGAACGTGCCGGCGCTGATCTGCGTGGCCGCCAGCACGGCGCCACCCACCCACGGGCCAATCGAGCGACCGGCAGCGAGGAAGTCTTCCTCGGTCTTGCTGTGCCGGTAGCCCCACACCGACACGCCCATCACCATCGCCAGATACGCCACGGTGACGACGAGCAGCACGGAGGAATCAGCGACCATGTGCTTGCGTCCGGTCGCGGGCCGCCGCGCGCGCCGCCCACACGAAATACACGACGAGCCACACGGCCGCTGCCGCGAAGAAGCCGTAGAAGCTCCAGCCAAATCCCATGGGCGCGTCCATGGCTACTTCACCACCGGTGCAGGATGCGTGGACCCACCACGCGCACCGGCCGCTCGCGCGCGCCGGAGCCACAACGCCGACGCCACGGCCAGCACCAGCAGCGTCACCAGGTCCATCACCCGTGACACGTCCCACGCCGGCCGCGCGCCCGCCCCGGCAAACGACACGCGCACAAACGCCGGCAGATGACCCAGCGTGGCCTCGCCGCGCTCGCCCGTCCAGGCGAACCCAGGCATGCTGCCGCCAGTGACAGCGCCCGGAGGCACCTGCACGAAGAGACGCACGTTGCGGGAGCGGCCGTCGGCCGGCGCCGTCGGCAGCCAGAGCGCGCAGCGATGCGCCTCGCTGCCAGGGTTCTGCATGGCGTAGCGAATCGTGTAGGACAACTGACTCGGACGCACGCTCAGCGCACGCGTGCGCCCGATGTCGCGCGCGGGGCCCACCGCTTGGGCGCCGTCGATGCCGGTGAGTTCCACCACGGCGCCCGACCCGAGCGCGAGGCGATGCTCCACCTCGGGCGCGCCGCCTACCGACACTGTGAGCGCCACCGTGCACGAC
>JANNEJ010000628.1:0-3341 GCA_031378585.1 Acidobacteriota bacterium
CCCGAAGATCTACGCCGACACGTCGCCCATGACCTACATCAAGAGCGCGAAGGCCCCCACGCTGATTCAGCACGGCGACAAGGACCCGCGCGTGCCGATTCCCAACGCCTTCGAGCTGTATCAGGGCCTGCAGGACCAGAAGGTACCGGTCGAGCTGATGATCTTCCGCGGCTTCGGGCACGGGCTCGACAAGCCAAAGGCCAATCGCGCGGCGATGCAGCAGAACTGGGACTGGTTCAATCGGTACCTCTGGCCTGGCGACAAGGGCACGGAGGCCAGAGGACAGTAGGAGCTAGGGGCTAGGGACTGGGGACTGGGGACTGGGGACTAGGGCGGGGCTGATGGGAATCGCCAACGACCTGCGCGCAGCGTTGCGCGTGTTCACGCGCGCGCCGCTCGTGCCGCTGCTCGTGGCCTGCCTCACGGCCGTGGGCCTGGGGCTCGTGCTCGGCCTGTGGGCCATCATCGACGCGGCGTTCCTGCGTCCGCTGCCTCTGGCGGGTCCAGGTCAGCTCGTGGTCGTGTTCGAGACGCACCCCGAGCGCGGTGACATGGCCGTGGCCGTTGGCAACTTCCTCGACTGGTCGCCTCGGGTTCGCTCGTTCGCCGCGGTGGGCGGCCAAGCGGCCATCGACGCCACGCTCGGCGCCGGCAGCGAGGTGCAGCGCCTGGCCGGTGTGAAGGTGACACCCACCTACTTCGACGTGTGGCGGGTGCCCGCGCTGCGCGGGCGAACCTTCGGTCTGGACGACTTTCGCGACGACGCGCGCGTGGCGCTCCTGAGCGCGCGGGTCTGGCGTCAGACCTTCGGCGCGTCCGAGGCTTTCGTCGGCTCCACCGTGCGGATCGACGGCCAGCCGCACGTGGTCGTGGGCATCATGCCGCCGGAGGCGTCGGTGGTGGGCCGGGCCGACATGTGGGTGCCGTGGACCTTCATCACGCGGCAGCGCACCGAACGGCGATTCCACGAGGTCGGCACGTTTGCGCGGCTAGAGGCTGGCGTCAGTGCCGCAGTGGCGTCCGCGGAACTGGCCAACGCCTACGCGCAATTGGCCACGGATTATCCAGACACCACGCGCGACTGGAGTGCGAAGGCGGTGCCCTTGCGCGAGGCCATCGTGGCGGCGCCGCAGGGGGTCACGCAGTTGCTGACGGGCGCGGTGCTGACGACGTTGTCGGTTGCGGTGTTGAATATCGTGGCGCTGCTGCTTGGCTGGTGGCCGCGACGCCGCACCGAGTTCATGACGCGCCGGGCGCTGGGTGCCGGCACCCTGCAGCTTGCCCGGCAGCTCACCATCGAAGGCACGGTCATGCTCGTCGTGGGCGCGGTGGCTGGTCTCGGCCTGGCGCACCTGTTCATCAACACGTTCGGCGCCGCCGTGGCGCCGTCCACGCCCTGGTATGCAATCGAACCGGCCCTCGATTTTCGGCTTGCCGCAGTGGCCACGGGATTGCTGGGTCTGGTCGTGGTGGCAGCGCTGGTCCTGCCGGCATGGCGGGTGGCCGCACGCACCGGCGACCTGACGCCCCGGCGCGCGCCGGCCGGCGTGGTGGCGAGGCATGCGGCCATCATGTTCCAGGTGGCCGCGGCGTTCGTGCTGCTCGTCACATCCGCGGCGCTGCTCGACAGCGCGCGCCGGCTGGGCACGTTCGTCCCGGCGGGCACCGCGCCGCGCATCGCCGTGGAGGTATCGCTCGCCGACACGCGGTATCCGGCGGAAGGCGATCAGCGCGCGTTCTTCTCGCGCCTGATCGCAGCCGTGCGCGCGCTGCCTGAGGTGGCCGACGTGGGCGCCGCAAGCTACGTGCCCCCGACCGATGCGCTCGGCAACGTGCGCTTCGACATCGACGGCCGACCGGACCCGTCCGACACGCAGACGACGACGGCCTCGGCGGTCGACGACCACGCGTTCCGCCTGCTGGGAGTGCGACTGATCCGGGGGCGCCTGCTCGACCCGCGTGACACACTGCAGGCGGCCCCATCAGTGGTGATCTCGGAGGCACTCGCACGCCGCTACTGGCCGGACGTCGACCCGGTCGGCACGACGATCCGGCTCATTGGCGTGGACGCCCCCTACACGATTGTCGGCGTCGTCGGCGACGTGCGCCGGCCCTTGTCGAATGACCCACGCGCCGAGACGGTGATGTACTTCGCCTACCCGCAAGTGCCGTGGCCGTTCATGACGCTCGTGGTCGAGCCGCGCGGCGACACCGCCACCGCGGTGGCCGGGATCCGGCGCGAACTCGCGCGCATCGATCCCGATCAGGCCACGGGTCCCGTCCGTTCGCTGAGCGCCCTGCAATCGGAGTGGCTGGTGCAGCCGCGGCTGCAGAGCGCGCTGGTCACGTTGTTTGGCGCGTCCACGGTGCTACTCACGCTGGCCGGCCTGTTTGCGAGGGTTACCTACGACGTTGCGCAGCGGGCCAGAGAGTGCGCGGTTCGGCAGGCGGTGGGCGCCTCGCCCGGGCACGTGACGTGGCTGCTGACGTCGCGCATTGCCGCGAGCGCTGCGCTTGGGCTCGTGATTGGCTCGGCGACGTTGCCGGCGCTCGCAAGCACGGTGTCGATGGTGGTGGTCGATGTGTCGCTGGTCGCGTGGCCGCGCGTGCTCGGTGTCGCGCTCGTCGTGGGCGTGGCGGCCGCGGCGGCCTGCGTGTGGCCGACGCGTGCCGTCCGAGCGCTGAATCTGGCGCAGGCGCTGCGGGCGGAGTAGAGGGCTCTCTCATGACGTACCAACACACACAATGGGGCCACTGGACGCTCGTCGTGCTCTTTCTGCTGGCGGCGGTGATTTCCGTCATCGCGCGCTCGGTCGCGATCTTCGGCGTGCAGTGCCTGATCATGGCCATTGCGTTCGGTCTCGCCGGCGCGTTGACCACGACGATTGACGATGAAACCGTAGGTGTGAGCTTCGGCCCGATCGGCCGTATCCGCGAGCGCTTCGCTTTGGCCGACATCACCGCGGCGCGGACCGTGCGCAACTCTCCGGCCTACGGCTGGGGGATGCGCTACATCCCGCATGGCCGCCTCTGGAACGTGTGGGGGCTCGACGCAGTTGAACTGCAGCTGAAAAACGGCACGCGGTTCAGGATTGGCACCGACCAACCGCAGGAACTGCTCCAGGCCCTGCGCCGAGGCGGTGTCAGCGCCTAGCCAACGCCGCCCGCGGTGATGGATCGTCGAGTGCCGGCGGGGCTTGCACCACGGGCTTCCATGAGAAGGCTGGTCGGTGTCAAGGCCATGTAGGTCTTATCTTGCACCTCATCTCTACGTCCTGTGGTGTGCTCGCGTCTGAGACACGTGTGAGCGTCGGACCGTTCGGATCGCACGACCTGGCTTC
>JANNEJ010000629.1:0-2997 GCA_031378585.1 Acidobacteriota bacterium
TCGTCTCGATCTTGGCGGCTGGACTGGCGGTGGCGCCGGCTGTCTGGGCGCAGCCCGCCCGCAGGCCCGCCGTCGCCCAGCCCGCTCCGGCGGGCGTCGACCTGGCCCGGCTGGACGAGATCGGGACGTTGGTCGAGCGTGCCATCGCCGCCAAGCAGATGCCCGGCGCCGTGGTGGTCGTCGGACGGGGAGACACAGTCGTGTACGAGAAGGCGTTTGGCCAGCGGTCGGTGGCACCCCTTGCCGAGCCCATGACGCTCGACACCGTCTTCGACCTGGCCTCGCTGACGAAAGTGGTGGCCACGACCACCTCGGTGATGCACCTGGTGGAGCGGGGCACGCTCCGCCTCACCGATTCGGTGGCGTCGTGGGTGCCGGGATTCGAACGCTATGGCAAAGGCGAGGTCACGATCCGCCACCTGCTCACGCACGTCTCTGGGCTGCGGCCGGACGTGGACCTGGGCGATCCATGGAAGGGCTACGACGCCGCGATCGAACTGGCCAAGGACGAGGTGCTGCAATCGACCCCCGGCGAGCGGTTCGTCTACAGCGACATCAACTTCTTTTTACTGGGGCACATCGTGAGCCGCGCCTCGGGCGAGCCGCTCGAACGCTACACGTCGCGCCATGTGTTTGCGCCCCTCGGCATGACCGACACGGGCTTCTTGCCGCCAATCGAGCGGATCGGCCGGATTGCGCCCACCGAACGCTGCCGCTTTCTTGATGCGTGGCCGTGCAAGGCGCCGGGCGAGGAACCGCTGCGCGGCGTCGTGCACGACCCCACGGCGCGCCGCATGGGGGGCGTGGCCGGGCACGCCGGACTCTTCAGCACGGCGCGGGATCTCACGCGCTTCGTGCGCATGCTGCTTGGCGGCGGCACACTTGGGCCGCGCCGCGTGCTGGGCCCGTTGACCGTGGCCAAGATGATCGCGCCGGCCACGCCGGCCGGCATGCGGGCCTCCCGCGGACTGGGCTGGGACGTGGACACAAGCTTCTCGGCCAACCGCGGCGAGCTGATGCCACTCGGGTCGTTCGGGCACACGGGCTTTACAGGCACGTCGATCTGGGCCGACCCGCGTACGAAGCTCTTTGTGATCTTCTTGTCGAGCCGGCTGCATCCCGACGGCGCCGGCGATGTCGCTGCGGTACGCGCGCGCGTGGCCACGGTGGCCGCCTCGGCGCTGGTTGATGCACCGCCCCTGGCCGAGATGACCGACGTGCGGATGACGGGCACCGACTACGGCGCGTCGGCCGAACCGGCGCGCCCCGTGGCCGGCACGCCCACGACGCGCGTGCTCACGGGCATCGACGTGCTGGCGCGCGACGGCTGTGCCGTGCTGAAGGGCCGCAAGGTGGGCCTGGTCACCAACCACACCGGCCGGGCCGTCTCCGGCGCGTCCACGATCGATCTGCTGCACAAGGCGCCGGGCGTGTCGCTCGTGGCGCTCTTCAGCCCCGAGCACGGCATCCGGGGCGTGCTCGACGAAGACGTGCCGTCGTCGAAAGACCCAGCGACGGGCCTGCCCATCCACTCGCTCTACGGCGCCACACGGCGTCCCACGCCTGCGATGCTCGAGGGCATCGACACGGTCGTGCTCGATCTGCAGGACATCGGCACCCGCTTCTACACGTATCCCGCCACACTCGGCTACGTGATGGAGGAAGCCGCGAAGTTGAAGATCAAGGTGGTCGTGCTCGATCGGCCGAACCCGGTCAACGGCTGGCAGATCGAGGGGCCGCTGCCCGACGGGGAGGCGATCGGCTTCACCGCGTACCTGCCGATGCCGATCCGTCACGGCATGACGCTCGGCGAACTGGCGCAACTCTTCAACGTCGAGAAGGCCATCGGCGCCGACCTCACGGTGGTGCGGGCCGAGGGCTGGCGGCGCGATCAATGGTTCGACCACACGGGACTGACCTGGGTGAATCCGTCGCCGAACATGCGCAACCTCTCGCAGGCTGCCCTCTATCCTGGTATCGGCGCCATCGAGTACGCCAATGTCTCGGTGGGCCGCGGCACTGACCAGCCGTTCGAGCAGATCGGCGCGCCGTGGATCGACGGCCCGCGTCTGGCGGCCGCGCTGAACGCGCGGGCGCTGCCTGGCATCCGCGTCTATCCCGTGCAGTTCACGCCCACCTCGAGCGTGTATGCGGGTGAGGCCTGCCAGGGCGTGTTCTTCGTCGTGACCAACCGCGAACTGCTGCAGCCCGTACGCCTGGGCCTCGAGGTGGCGTCGGCGTTATGGATGCTACACGGCGATCGATTCGATCCAAAGACGACCGCGCGACTCATTGGCTCAGCGGCCGCGCTCGCACGCGCCAAGGCCGGGGAAGACCCTGTGGCGATTGCGGCGTCGTGGGCCGGTGCCGAGGCCAACTGGCGGCGTCTGCGCGCGAAGCACTTGCTGTATCCCTGAGTTGGCGGAGGCAAGGCGCGCGAGGCGGCGTGGCGTCTCACGCGCCTAAGGCGCGCGGACCGACGCGGCATCTCGCTTGGCTCAGCTTCGCTCCACACTGCCGGGCTGACGCGACGTCGGACGGAAGAACCCTGTCAGATGGGGGACCGGCATGGCGTGCGGGGCTCAGACTTCGCCTCACGGAGACGCCACGCCGCCTCACCCGCCGCCCCTCACGGAGGGCCGCCAGAGCAGCTGGTGCCAAGACTTCGCCGTCAGGAGATACCGCGGTCCCTCGACCGCCGCGGCTAGCAGCCCGTGGTGACAGTCCGGCGTCGCACCGAGACGGGCGAGGCGCCTCGCGGACAAGGCGCGACAACCGAGAATATAGGCCGATATTTGAGGGAGGAGCAACGCCGCTCCGCGAGGATGCATCGCTCGTCGAATGCAGTCGGACTCTCACCACGGGCTTCCATGAGAAGGCTGGTCGGTGTCAAGGCCATGTAGGTCTTATCTTGCACCTCATCTCTACGTCCTGTGGTGTGCTCGCGTCTGAGACACGTGTGAGCGTCGGACCGTTCGGATCGCACGACCTGGCTTC
>JANNEJ010000637.1:0-2167 GCA_031378585.1 Acidobacteriota bacterium
TCAAGCGCCTCGGCGATCTGCTTCGCGATCGGCAACGCCTCGTCGAGAGGCATTCCCGCCTGCCGCGCCAAAGCGCCAGGGGCGCGGAGGCGGGCGATGCGTTGCGACAGATCGTCGCCTTCGACGAGTTCCATCACCAGCGCCGTGATGCCCGCGTGTCCTGAGCTTGTCGAAGGGGTCGAAGGGGTCGAAGGGGCGGAGGGGACTTCTTCCAGCCCGTAAATCGCGGCGATGTGAGGATGATTGAGCGACGCGAGGGTCTTGGCTTCACGCGTGAAGCGAGCCAGCCGATCCGCGTCATGCGCGAACGCCTCGGGCAACACCTTGATCGCCACGTCGCGGTCGAGCTTCGTATCGCGCGCACGGAACACCTGTCCCATGCCGCCTTCGCCCAATTTGCCGACGATCCTGTACGGCCCAAGCGTGTCGCCAATCAGCACTGGGGTGCCCCTGGGCGCGGAATGGCCGAGCGGCGTTGATCCCTTGATGTGGTCTGCGACGGCCGTGAGGTGGGCACGCGGTCGAAGGGGCGACGGGCAAGGCGCGTGCGGGGGACCAGGGCCAAGGTGTGCGTGATTATGCGGGCTCGACGGCCGTGGCGTGTGGCAGGGAATCCCGGGCGAAGGATCGAGCAGTCAACTGTGTCGGAGCGCGCCAGGCGTTTCCACCGAAACGTACAGACTGGGCGCCGTAGTCTACTCGACAGGACCATGGGCCGCGCCTGTGCTGTGGAAGCCGCCGGAGCTGTGGACGCCTTGCCCTCTGGGGCATTCAGACGGGCAACGCGCCCACAAGCTCCTTGGAAACCACAGAACGGTTTCCACAGCTCCCACAGCCTTCCTCCTTCTTCAGATCTAGATGTCTCGACAGAAGTGAGCGGTAGAGCACGTCGATGGCCCACGCGAGGTCGAAGCGCGTGCCGTCCCAGGTCGGCAGTGTCCCGGAGACGTCTGGTAGCGCGTGATGCCCGCCGGGCAGGTGGAACGGGGAGGCAGGGGCGACCTGAAGGGGCGCGCCATCAGGTCGCAAGAAGGTCATCACACCGTTGTGCCCAAGAACGATGGCGAATCCACCTTCGTGGACGGCGCGATGAATGACGTCGGCATAGCAGCATGAGGTTGTCGAGGTGCGTGGCGCCGCCGTTGGACCAGTGTTCGACGTGATGGGCGTCGCATCTGCGAGACGTGCAGCCTGGAAAGCGACATCCTGTGTCGCGCGCAGCGAGGGCGCGGCGGATCGACGGCGGAATGGTGCGCGTCTTGCGGCTCACGTCGAGGATTTCGCCCTTGGCATCGTGGCGCATGTGCACCAGCGAGGCGTCGCACGCGAGGCGCTGGGACGTTTCCATCGAAACGTACAAGGCACCATCGTCGACTTCGAGGGCGCCATCGAAAGCGTCGGATGCCGCGGCGCTCACGGGCACAGCTGCGGGCGTGGCCTGGTCAACGCCGGGCTCGGTCGTGCGGTCTGCGGATTGGGGAGTACTCACGTGCAACACCACTTGATAGCGCTCACCAGCGGTGCCGCGATCGAGGTCGGCCGCGAGTGCCGCTTCAGCCAGCAGGCCGAGTGCGTCAGCACGTCGCTGTCCCGGCGTCAGCTCCTCGGCCATGGCGTCGCCTGTCAGTGCACCCGCAGCCTCACGAAACAGCCGGTCGGCCGCGGCCTCGAGCGCGCGCTGCACGACCGCGCCCATCTCAGGCGTGAGTCGACTACGAATCACGACCATGCCGTCGTTGTCCACCCAGGTGGAGAGTTGACGCCGCAGGTGCCGCACTTCCGTGTCTCGCGCTTCTTGAACGCGGTCCACGCGGCGCCACGCACGCACGAAGCGTTCGACATGCGCGCAGGTGCCGGCCAGCGCCAAGTCAAGGAGCGACCTCTCGTTGTCGGCGGTGGCCACGCGCGTGAGTGCACGCACCTTGGCGTAGGACACCTGCCCGTGCCGCATGGCCGCGCTGATCCGCGGAAGGGCCGGCAGGGCTTTGGCCACGCGCACCTTCTCGCGCGCGGCGCCCAGATCGATGCCGGTACGCCAGTGTAACCAGTGCGCGCAGGAGAGGAAGCCGTTGTTCCAGCCCGTGCGTTCGTCAAACTCGCGCAGCAGCACGAGCAGGTCGTAGGTGCCGGCATGCAGTCGCGCGGCCAGCGCCGCAATCGTCTCGCC